>JALWUB010000456.1 GCA_026993275.1 Robiginitomaculum sp.
CTGAATACAAGGGCGACAAATACCATTTCTGCTCGGACCCGTGCAAAGCCATTTTTGACAACGAGCCGGAGAAATACGTGCAGGCCTGGCTGCCGCCGCAGCAGATCTTCCAGGGCAATTGCGGCGGTGAAGGCCTCGAGAACGTCCTCAAATGGTACAACATTCATGTGGGCGCAGACAATATGGACTACGTCGGCTCGCCCGATGAGCAGCGCTGGAAGGCCTGGACCGGCGCCGCGCAGGGCAAACCCAGCAAGGCAGCGTCCTGAATCATCTCAAGGAGTTAGATCATGAGCGTGACCGCAATCGGCGACTATCCGGCGATCGTCAAGGATGGCGTGGAAAATTTCCATGGCAATGTGATGGTGGCCGTGGGCTGGGACCAGCATTTGATGATCAGCTCACCCATGGCCTTTCCACTGCCGCCGGACATGCCTTTCGGGGCGCTGGTCAGCGAGGTCATGCCGGTAGCCTATTCGGCGCATCCGGACTGGGCAAAAATCGACTGGGACACGGTGCAATGGATGCTTGATGGCCAGGCCTTCACCCCGGATTTCGCAAAGAGCCTCAAGGATAACGGCATTGGCCACAAGTCGGTCGTGCGCTTCAAGACCCCGGGCCTGAATGGCATAGGCGGCAGCGGCAGCTAGGCAGCGATGAGCTATCAGGTCACCATAGAGCCCCTGGGCGAAACCATCGAGGTCGAAGAAGGCCAGAGCCTTCTGGACGCAGCCTTGCGCAACGGCGTTTATCTGCCCCATGCCTGCGGCCATGGCCTCTGTGCCACCTGCAAGGTGGATATTCTCGAAGGCGAGGTGGACTATGGCGATGCCTCTCCCTTTGCCCTGATGGACATGGAGCGGGATGAGGGCAAATGCCTGGCCTGCTGCGCCACGCCGCAAAGCGATCTGGTGATCGAGGCCGATATTGAAGAAGACGAGGACGCCAAACACTATCCGGTGCATGACTTTACGGCCACAGTCAGCGCCATTGAAACCCTGACCCCGCGCATCAAGGGCATTACCCTTGATCTGGGCGATGCGGAAATCATCTTTCAGGCAGGGCAGTATATCAACCTGCTGGTGCCGGGCCTGGAAACGGCGCCACGGGCATTTTCCATTGCTTCGCCGCCTTCACAAAAAAACCGGATCGAGTTGAATGTCTGCCTGGTCGAGGGCGGTGCCGCCACCGGCTATCTGCACCATGACCTGGCCGTTGGCGACAGCTTGCGCTTTTCCGGTCCCTACGGGCAGTTCTTTGTGCGCAAGTCCGCGCCAGAACCGCTGTTGTTCCTGGCTGGCGGATCGGGGCTGTCCAGCCCCAAGTCAATGATCCTCGATCTTCTGGAAGAGGGTGATGAGCGGCCGATCACGCTGATTTACGGGGCCCGCAACCAGGCAGAAATTTACAACAGGGACCTGTTCGAGGCGCTGGCCCGCAGCCACGCAAATTTCACCTATCTGCCGGCGCTGTCCGAAGAACCGGAAGACTCTGGCTGGACCGGTTTGCGCGGCTTCGTGCATGAAGCCGCCGCCGAGCATTTCGGCGGGCGTTTTGAGGGCCACAAGGCCTATCTGTGCGGCCCGCCGCCGATGATTGATGCCTGTATCACCACCCTGATGCGTGGACGCCTGTTCGAGAAGGACATGTTCACGGAGAATTTCTACTCGGCCGCAAACCGGGATGAAAAACCCAAAAGCCCCCTGTTCAAGGCGATCTGATGGCCAGGGAAACCCGACAGGCTGACAATGACGGGGCGCAGGTCTTTACCGTCGAGCTTCTGGATACAGGCGAGGTCTTTGCCTGTCCTGAAGACCAGACAGTGCTCAAGGCCATGCTGGCGCTGGGGCACAAGGGCATTCCATCGGGCTGTCATGGCGGCGGCTGCGGCGTGTGCATGGTCAAGGTGGAAAGGGGCGAGGTGCGCTCCCTGCCCATGAGCGCCGAACATATCGGCCCGCAGCAGCGGCGTGACAACATTGTGCTCGCCTGCCGCAGCTTTGCGCAATCGGACTTGCAGCTGTCGGTAGCCGGCAAGATGAAAATGAACATGAAGCCCCGTCGATACGGGTTTGTGTGAGTGAGGAAACGGAAGGAGGAAACCATGGGTGTAATGCGAATCGGGCACGTCAATCTGCGTGTCCTCGACATGGATGCTGCGCTTGGCCACTATATCGGCGTGCTCGGCATGAGCAAAACCGGCGAAGACGAGGCCGGCAACATCTATCTGAAAGCCTGGGATGAATGGGACCGTTATTCGCTGATCCTGTCACCCTCCGACCGGGCCGGGATGAATCATATCGCCTACAAGGTCGAGCATGATTCAGACCTGGATGCCTTGCGCCAGCGCGTCGAGGACTATGGCATCGCGGTCGAGGAAGTGCCTGCCGGGACGCTGCAATATTGCGGCCGGGCCATGAAGTTCAACCTGCCCAGCGGCCATGAGTTTTATCTCTATGCGCAAAAGGAATTTGCCGGCAAGGCCGTTGGCGTCACCAATCCCGACCCCTGGCCGCAAAACCGCACCGGGGCGGCGGTGCACTGGCTCGACCATGCCCTGCTGATCTGCGAGCTGAATCCGGAAAAAGGCATCAACAAGGTCGCCGAAAACATGGACTTCATGAAAAAGGCCCTGGACTTTTATCTGGCCGAACAGGTCATGGTCGGCCCCGATGGCGACATACCGGCAGCCGCCTGGATGTTCCGCTCCAGCACGCCTCATGACATTGCCTTTGTGGGCGGCGAGAAGATGGGCTTTCACCATTGCGCCTTTTTCCTCGACAGCTGGGATGATGTGCTCAAGGCCGCCGACATCATGGCCATGAACAAGGTCAGGATCGATGTCACGCCCCAGCGTCACGGCATTACCCGGGGCTACACCATCTATTTCTTCGACCCCTCGGGCAATCGCAACGAGACCTTTGCCGGGCTGGGTTATCTGGCCCAGCCGGACATGCCGGTGATTACCTGGACCGAGCAAGAACTGGGCCGGGGCATTTTCTATCATACCGGCGAGCTCGTCCCCTCTTTCACCGACGTGTACACCTGAGGCGAAAATCGTGGGCACGGTATCGGTCATACAGCATGTGATAGAGGCGGCAGCCGCCTCTGCCGCCGTGCAGGCGGCGGTGCAGACGGCGCGCGAGCTGGACATCCGCATCAATGTGGCGGTGGTCGACAGTGGCGGCAATCTGGCCGCTTTCCTGCGCATGCCGGGAGCATTCTTGCACTCCATCAGCATTGCCATGGACAAGGCCTATACCGCCGCAGGCTTTGACCTGCCGACGGACCAGTTCGAGCAATTATTGCCTCAGGGGTCGCTGTTCCGGGACAGTTTTTTGCACCGGCCCAGGCTGGTGGCCTTTGGCGGCGGCCTGCCCATCAGGCACGGCGGCCACCTGCTGGGCGGCATCGGCATCTCTGGCGGCTCGGAAGACCAGGACAAGGCCTGTGCCACGGCGGGCCTGGATGCCATTGCCGCCATGGCCGGCGCACATTCGGGATGAGGAAGCAAGCATGAGTGTGGAAACAACGATTGAGGACCAAACAGACGTTGGCGAAGTTCAAAACTTCATCAATGGCGAATACTGCCCGTCCGGCTCGAAGCGGCTCTTTGAAAATCGCTCGCCAGCCAGCGGTGCCCTGCTGGCCATGGTCCATGAGGCCGATGAAAAAGACGTGGACCGTGCCGTTCGCGCGGCCCGGGCGGCCCTGCACGGGCCTTGGGGGCGCATGGATGTGGCCGAGCGCGCCGCGCTTCTGGAAAAGGTCGCTGACGAGATCAACAACCGTTTTGACGATTTTCTGGCCGCCGAGATCGCCGATACCGGCAAGCCCGTTTCTCTCGCCTCGAAAATTGACATTCCGCGCGGTGCCGCCAATTTCAAGATGTTCACCGATGTCATCAAGACCGCATCCACGGAAGCCTTTTCCAAGCCGGTCAATGGCGGGGCCATGCTCAATTATGCGGTGCGCAAGCCGCTGGGCGTGATCGCGGTGATCTGCCCGTGGAATCTGCCCTTGCTGCTGATGACCTGGAAAGTGGGCCCGGCGCTGGCCTGCGGCAATACGGTGGTGGTCAAGCCCTCCGAAGAAACCCCGTCCACGGCGGCCCTGCTGGGTGAAGTGATGAATGCCTGCGGTGTGCCCGCCGGGGTTTACAATGTGGTCAATGGCTTCGGCCCGGATTCTGCCGGGGCCTTCCTGGCACGGCATCCCCTGGTCAACGGCATTACCTTTACCGGCGAAAGTGTCACCGGCGAAGCCATCATGCACGAGGCCGCCCACGGCACCCGCAAGGTGTCGCTGGAAATGGGTGGCAAGAACCCGGCTCTCGTCTTTGCCGATTGCGACATGGACGCGGCCATCGAGGGCACCTTGCGCTCGGTTTTTGCCAATTGCGGCCAGGTCTGCCTGGGCACGGAGCGGGTTTATGTGCAACGTCCGGTTTTCCAAGAGTTTCTGGAGCGCCTCAAGGCCGGGGCACGCACGCTGAAACTGGGCGCGCCCGATGATCCGCAAACCGGCATGGGGCCGCTGATCAGCGAGGAACACAAGCGCAAGGTTCTTTCCTATTACCAAAAGGCTGTGGCTGAAGGGGCCACGGTAGAGCTTGGCGGCGGTGTGCCCGACATGCCCCCTGCACTGCGCGACGGTCACTGGGTGGAGCCCACCATCTGGACCGGCGTTGATGATGATGCAGCCATTGTCCGCGAGGAAATTTTCGGGCCGTGCTGCGCGGTGCTGCCGTTTGATGACGAGGACGAGGTCATCCGGCGCGCCAATGATACGGAATATGGCCTGGCCGCTGCGGTCTGGACCCGTGATCTGGCCCGGGCGCACCGGGTTTCCGCGGCGCTGGATGTGGGCATTTGCTGGGTCAACAGCTGGTTCCTGCGCGATTTGCGCACGCCCTTTGGCGGCACCAAGCATTCCGGAATTGGCCGCGAAGGCGGCCTGCACTCGCTCGAATTCTATACCGAGCTTGAAAACATCTGCATCAAGTTCTGAAGGGCGCAGGGATGACCACGGATCAAGACATTGAAAATGCTGCGCTGGCATTACGCGCCAGTTATGAAAATGGCACGCCTTGCGCACCAGTGCGCGAGGCCATCCGCCCAGGCGGTCTGGAGGCTGCCTATGCGGTGCAGGAGGTCAATACCCGCCACTGGCTGGAAGCCGGGCGGCGGCTCAGCGGCCGCAAGATCGGGCTGACCTCACACGCCGTGCAACGCCAGCTTGGCGTCGACCAGCCCGATTACGGCATGCTGTTTGCCGACATGGATGTGCCGGAAGGTGCCGAAATTGACCTGGGCCGGGTCCTGCAACCCAAGGCGGAGGCGGAGATCGCCTTTGTGCTGGGCCGCGATCTGGACATGGACCATGTCACCAGCGCCGATGTTCTGCGTGCCGTGGACTATGCCGTGCCAGCGCTGGAGATTGTCGGCAGCCGGGTCGCCAACTGGGACATCAAGATCTGGGATACCATTGCCGACAATGCCTCCAGCGGCCTTTACGTGCTCGGCACCCGGCCGCACCGGCTGGGCGATGTTGATCTTGCGCTCTGCGGCATGGTGATCGAGCGCGCCGGCGAACCGGTTTCCATTGGTGCCGGGGCGGCTTGTCTTGGCAATCCGCTCAATGCTGCCGTCTGGCTGGCCCAGACCATGGTTTTGGCCGGGCGTCCCCTGCTGGCAGGCGACGTGGTGCTGACCGGAGCGCTGGGCCCCATGGTGGATGTCTCGCCGGGCGATGTCCTCAACGTGAAAGTCAATGGCTTTGGCCGGGTGCGCGCCGCCTTTGCCGCGCAGAACAACAAACAGGAGAGCGAGCAATGAGCGAGGCAAAAACAGGCTGCGCCATCATCGGGTCAGGCAATATCGGTTCGGACCTGATGATCAAGATCAAGCGCTATTCGAAAATCCTGGAGATGCTGGCCATGGTCGGCATTGACCCGGAATCGGACGGTCTGGCCCGGGCCCGGCGCATGGGCATAGCGACAACGCACGAAGGCATAGACGGGCTTCTGGCCATGCCGGAATTTGCCAATATCGAGATTGTCTTTGATGCCACCTCTGCCGGGGCTCATGCCCATCATGCAGAAATTCTCAAATCGCACGGCAAGATCGCCGTTGACCTGACCCCGGCCGCCCTGGGGCCTTATGTGGTGCCGGTGGTCAATGCCGATGCGTGTCTTGACCATGACAATGTCAACATGGTCACCTGCGGCGGCCAGGCCACCATCCCCATGGTGCATGCGGTCAGCCGGGTGGCCGAACGGGTGCCCTATGCGGAGATCGTCGCCTCGATCTCCTCGCGCTCTGCCGGACCCGGCACCCGTGCCAATATCGACGAGTTCACCGAAACCACGGCGCTGGCGGTCGAGAAGATCGGCGGTGCCGAAAAAGGCAAGGCGATCATCATCCTCAACCCTGCCGAGCCGCCTTTGCTGATGCGTGACACGGTATTTGTGCTCTCTCAGGGGGCCGGGGAAGAGGACATTCGCCGCTCGGTCGCCCAGATGGTCGAACAGGTGCAGGCCTATGTGCCCGGTTATCGCTTGAAGCAGGAGGTGCAGTTTGAGCGCTTTGGCGCCAACCACCCGATCAGCATTCCCGGCCTGGGCACGTTCGAGGGGCTGAAAACCTCCATTTTTCTCGAAGTCGAAGGGGCTGCCGACTATCTGCCCGCCTATGCCGGCAATCTCGACATCATGACCTCGGCAGCCATGGCGACCGCAGAGCGCATTGCCCAGCATCGATTTGGCAAGGAGGCCGCAGCATGAGTGGTGCATTCAACCCTTGCGAGGACAGGCTCTATATCCAGGACGTAACCTTGCGTGACGGCATGCATGCCATCCGCCACATGTATGGCATAGATCATGTGCAGGCGATTGCCCGGGCGCTGGACAAGGCCGGAGTGGCCGCCATCGAGGTGGCCCATGGCGATGGCCTGGCCGGCACCAGCTTCAATTATGGCTTTGGTGCCCATACCGACTGGGAATGGATCGAGGCCGTTGCCGATGTCATCGAAAACGCTACCCTGACCACCTTGCTGCTGCCCGGCATTGGCACCGTGCACGAACTGCGCCGGGCCTATGATCTGGGGGTGCGCTCGGTGCGTATCGCCACCCATTGCACCGAGGCGGACATTTCTGCCCAGCATATCGGCATGGCCCGCGAACTGGGCATGGATGTGGCCGGTTTCTTGATGATGTCACACATGATCGGGCCGGACGAACTGGCCGAACAGGCCAAATTGATGGAATCATATGGCGCCCAGTGCATTTATGTCACCGATTCCGGCGGTGCGCTGGACATGGACGGGGTTGCTGCCCGCCTGCAGGCCTATGACCGGGTGCTGGAGCCGGAGACTCAGCGGGGCATACACGCCCACCACAATCTGTCCCTGGGCGTCGCCAATTCCATTGTTGCCGTCCAGCACGGCGCCATTCGTGTCGATGCCTCGCTGGCCGGCATGGGGGCCGGGGCCGGCAACGCGCCGCTGGAGGTGTTCATTGCCGCCGCAGACCGCAAGGGCTGGAACCACGGCGCCGATCTTTTTGCCCTGATGGATGCCGCCGAAGAGCTGGTGCGGCCCTTGCAGGACCGCCCGGTGCAGGTGGACCGCGAAACCCTCTCGCTGGGTTATGCGGGGGTTTATTCCTCGTTTTTGCGCCATGCGGAAACGGCCGCCGAAAATTACGGCATGGACGTGCGCGAAATCCTGGTCGAACTCGGCCGCCGCCGCATGGTTGGCGGCCAGGAGGACATGATTGTCGATGTGGCGCTTGATCTGCGAGCCGGCAAGGGGAGTGCCGCATGACCCATCTGGTGGAACTTGCCCGCACTGTTGATGATGCGGCGCGCACGGCAAAGGCGATACCGCAATTGTCCATCGAATATCCTGGCCTGTCAGTCGAGGACGCCTATGAGATTCAGCGCCTGTCCTTTGCCCGGCGCCTGCAGCGCGGCGAAAAGCGCATTGGCATCAAGATGGGCCTGACCAGCCGCGCCAAGATGATCCAGGTCAATGTGGACGAGGTGATCTGGGGGCGTCTGAGTGATGCCATGCTGCTGGAAGAAGGCGGCAGCCTGTCGCTGTCCCGCTATGTGCATCCGCGCATCGAGCCGGAAATCGTGTTCTTGCTGAAAAAGCCCCTGGCCGGACGTGTCACAGCCCTGCAGGCGCTGGCCGCGGTCGAGGCCATCGCGCCAGCCATGGAGGTGATCGACAGCCGCTATGAAAACTTCAAGTTTTCTCTGGCCGACGTGATCGCCGACAATTCCTCGTCCTCGGGCATTGTTGTCGGCCCCTGGGCGCGCCCCGATCAGGATTTTTCCAATCTGGGCATGGTCATGGCCGTGAATGGCAGGCCCGTGCAGATCGGCTCCAGCGCCGCCATTCTGGGCAACCCCATCCGTTCGCTGGTCAGTGCCGCCGACATGGTTGCACGGGCCGGGGAAACCCTGGAGCCCGGCGAAATCGTCATGGCAGGGGGCGCCACCGCCGCGCATGCCATGTCAAAGGGCGAGCACATTCATCTGGCGGTGCAAGATCTGGGTGATGTGATGATCGGGGTGGAGGCATAGATGATCCGCAGGGGGGGAGAGTTTCGCAGAGTCGTTGATTTGGCCCGGCGCATCATGCGCCCGGCTGCACTCTTGGGGTTTGCGGCCCTGGTGGCAGCCTGTCAGGCGCCGCTGGATCTGAGCGGGGTGGAAGCGACCAGGAAACAGCCCATACGCCGCACCGATGTTTTCCAGGCGGTGGTGGATGCGCCAGACGGCACGCTGCTGGCGGGCAATGACGGGCTGATGGTGCTGAAACCGGCTGATGGCAGTGCCATGCAGCGGCAGATCCTCACACAACCGGACCATTTCCCGCCCGTGCTGATTGCCATGACCAGATGCCCGGATGGGCGGGTCTTTGCGCTCGGCAGTGACAAGTCCCTGTGGACCAGAACGGGCAAGGATCACTGGACGGCGGGCAAGGTGCCCACGGATGAAGCAGTGCTGACCCTGACCTGCTCGCCTGCAGGCACGCTGTGGATCGGGGCCGGCTTTGCCACGCTCTTGCACAGCACGGATGGCGGCAGGAACTGGGAGAGCACCAGTTTTGATGATGACCTGCAATTCACCGAAGTGCATTTCCCGAGCGCGCAAACCGGGTTTGCCCTGGGCGAGTTTGGCACGGTCATGCGCACCCGCGATGGCGGCAAGAGCTGGCAGCGCGCGGGCTCGCCAAGCGAAGAGTTTTATCCCCTGAGCGCCTGGTTCCGGGACGATTTGCATGGCTGGGCCGGCAGTCTGGACGGGGCCATCTATGCCACGGCGGACGGCGGGGATAGCTGGGTGCATGAAGCCTCCGGCACCCGGGCTCCGATTTACGGGCTGACCGGAGATGCGCAAAACGTCTATGCGGTAGGCAATTTCGGTGTGTTTCTGGTGCGCAGGGACGGCCATTGGCAGCCGGGGCCGCATTCAGGAACCAGGGGCTTTTTGCGCGCCTTCAGCCGTGCCGCCGATGGCACGCTGACCTTTGCCGGGCAAAGTTTTGCCGGGCGCTATCAACCACAAACAGGCACGGTTTCTGCCATAGGCGGGGGGCGGTAATGCGTCAGGCACTGGCTAGCTTTACACGTTTCTTGCAGGCCATAGAGGGCTCCTTGCTGCTGCATCCCAAGCGCACCCTGGCCATCATCATTCTGATTACCCTGGGGTTTGCCACGCAGATTCCGGGCCTGAAAATGTATTCGGATTTTTCCGACCTGTTGCCACAGCACCACCCCTATATCCGTCTGCACAACCAGATCCGCGACACCTTTGGCGGCGCCAATGTGGTGGTCATGAGCGTTGAAGTGGACAAGGGCGACATCTTCACCAATGAAACGCTCAAGGCCATTGATGCGCTGACCAAGCGCGTGGATATGCTGCCGAGCGTCAACCACAACATGGTGGTCTCGCTGACCCACCGGACCACGCGGAAGGTCTGGCTCTCCGAAGAAGGCGACATCAAGTCCGAGCCCTATTTCGATCCGGTCAAGAAACATTACAGCAAGGCTGAACTGGCCGATATGCGCAACCAGGTGCTGGCCAATCCCCGGGTGTTCGGCATCATGGTGTCCCCAGATCTGAAAGCGGCGCTGATCAAGGGCACGCTCAATGAGGGGGCCATCGACTATAGCGCCGTGTTCAAGGCCGTGCAGGACGCCCGCAGGGACATTGCCCGGCCCGGGCTCAAGGTTTACGCGGTCGGTCAGCCGGTCCTGATCGGCTGGGTGCGTTCCTACACCAATCAGGTTCTGCAGATCTTTGCCTTTACGGCGCTGATCATGCTGATCCTGCTGGTTTTGTATTTTCGATCCTTTTACGGGGTTCTCGTCCCGCTGATCGCCATTGTCATTTCTTCAATCTGGGGCCTGGGGACCATCGCAGTCCTTGGCCTCAATCTGGATCCCCTGACCCTGGTCATTCCGTTTCTGATCTCGGCGCGGGCACTGTCGCACGGCATCCAGATTGTTCAGCGCTACTATTATGAACTGCCGCGCAGTGCCAATGGCGCCGAGGCTGCGAAAACCACCTTTGAAAGCCTGTTCCGGCCTGGTGCCCTGGGGGTGGCCTCCGATGCCATCGGCATCTTGCTGATTTCCCTGGGCTCCATACCGATCAACACCAAGCTTGCCTATTACGGCGCCCTGTGGGCGGTGTTCATCATTCCGACGGTGATTGTCACCGTGCCGGTCATCCTCTCCTTGCTGCCCACGCCCCGCGTGCGTGAGCAAAAGGAAAGCGCGGCAGAAAAACTGTTTGAACGCTTTGGCGCCCTCTTTGGCCGCAAGGCCTTTTCCAAAGGCGTTCTGGTGATTGCGGGTCTGTGTTTTGTCGGCGGACTGGCCTTGGCCAGCCGGGTGCAGATTGGCGAGGCCGAGCCGGGCTCTCCGCTGCTCTATCGCGATCACGACTACAACATATCCGCCACTGCCATCAACAAGCGCTTTCCCGGTTCAGAGGAAATGTTTGTCATTGCCCGCACAGATGCCAAGGGCGGGATCAAGCACCCCGAAGTGCTGCATGCCATCAACAAGCTGAAGACCTATATGCTGGAAGACCCGGAACTGGGCGGGGTCAAGGCGGTTTCCGATCTGGTCATGCAGGTCAACCGGCTGATCCATTCCGATGATCCGCGCTGGCTGCAGATCCCGGATGAGGCGTCCTATGTGGGCGGGCTGTTTTTTACCTATATGGCCTCCAGTCCGGTGCCGGGCGCGCTGGCGGAATTCATCGATTCCGATGAGAGCGAGGCCAATATCG
>JALWUB010000457.1 GCA_026993275.1 Robiginitomaculum sp.
GTGCCGGGAAACGGGTGGTGCGCGCATTCTTCCGGGCTTTGCCATTTGTTGCGGGCCCGCAAAATGCGCCAGTTCTGCCGGGACAGGCCATCGCCATCGCTCTTGTCCTCGCCGGCGAGTTCATGCGCGGAAAAGTCCCGGCCCAGCCCGACCTCGTAATAAATCCGCACGGGTTCTTCGACATTTTTAACCCATTGCGGCTTGATCTGTTCTATGACTGCCCATGTGCCCACGGGTTTAACGTAAACACGCTGGTTTTTGTGGAAGACTGCCTTGGCCATGATCCCTGCCTGTGATGATCTGCCCGGACGCTTTAGCACAGGTGTGCTTGACCGTGCGTTAAGACAGTGCGTCCTGATCGCGTTTTTCATGTTGAGCGCCTGCGGCCCAAGGCAGGGGTCGGTTCTGCGCGAAGCACAAAGGCGCGGCACGCTGCGCGTTGTCACCCTGAATTCGCCGACCACATATTATCAGGGCCGCGAAGGCCCTGCCGGGTTTGAATATGATCTGGCCAGCGCTTATGCCGCGCATCTCGGGCTGAAGCTGAAGATGCACACTGTCCGCACGATCAAGGCCGTTCTCGGTGATGTTCAGGAAGACAGGGCTGATCTGGCAGCAGCGGGCCTGACGGTCACCAAGGAACGGCAAAGGCAGTTTCGCTTTGGGCCACCCTATCTTTACACCAGAACGCTCCTGGTCTGTGCCCGCCGGGGCGTGCAGCCGCATGCGCTGGCCGATCTGGCAAACGTGACGCTGCGTGTGGCGCCAGGGTCGGCCTATGTGGCGTTATTGCAGGACCTGCAAAAAAAACAGCCGGGCCTGCGATTTGAAATCAGTGACGGAGCCTCGGTGGAGTCCTTGCTGGCGCAGCTTGGCCGGGCACGCAATTTCTGCACGCTGGCCGATTCGCATGTGTTTGCCCAGAACCGGCGCTATCTGCCAGAACTGGTCAGCCCGATGGCGCTCAGCGGCCCCCAGCCCATAGCCTGGGCACTGGGCGGCGGCACAGGCTGGCGCAGTGTCAGCCTGGAACGTGATGTCGATGCCTGGTTCAAAACGCCGCAAACGCAAAACCTGATCGAGACGTTGAAAGAGCGCTACTTTGCCGTCGCGGGTAATGATTTCGATTATGTGGACCTGGCGCGGTTCCGCCGGGCCATACGCACGCGCCTGCCCCGCTACAAAAGCCTTTTTGAGCGCGCAGGCAAGCGCTACAATGTGCCATGGCCTTTGCTGGCCGCCATTGCCTGGCGGGAAAGCCACTGGAACCCCAATGCCCGCAGCCACACCGGCGTGCGCGGCATGATGATGCTGACCCAGGCGAGCGCCCGCGAGGCCGGCATCAGCAATCGTCTCGATGCGGCACAGTCCATCAGGGGCGGCGCCCGCTATTTTGCCCGCCTGGTGCGCCGTCTGCCGCCGCAAATTACCGGGGAGGAACGCTACTGGTTTGCGCTGGCAGCCTATAACATGGGCTATGGGCATCTGATGGATGCGCGCATGCTGGCGGCCCGCCGGGGGCTGGACCCCAATCGCTGGCGCTCCGTGCGGGCCGTGCTTGATGATCTGGAAGACCCGCAGGTCTACAAAACCCTGCCCAGTGGCTATGGCCATGGCCGCCAGGCCCGGCACTATGTGGCGGCAGTCCGCAATTTTTACGATATCCTGCGTCAGAAAACACAAATCAGGGACCGCCAATAACGCCTTTCTCAGCAAAGCCGTTGTGACTTTGCGCCATGACCGCTATGACCAGCGCTGACGGCCTTTCAGGAACAGCACATGACACAAAAACCGCCCTATCTTCGCGCTCTAGAAGCCCAGAGCATCATGATTCTGCGCGAGGTCCAGGCGCAGTTCGAAAAGCCTGTGCTGATGTATTCCATTGGCAAGGATTCGGCTGTGCTGCTGCACCTGGCGCTGAAGGCCTTTGCGCCCGGCAAGCTGCCGTTTCCGTTACTGCATGTGGATACCGGCTGGAAATTTCGCGACATGATCGCCTTTCGCGACAACATCGCAAAAACCCACGGCCTGGACCTCATCGTGCATACCAACAAGGCCGGAGCGGAAGCCGGGATCACGCCGTTTTCCCATGGCAGCGCCCGCTACACCGATGTGATGAAAACCGAAGCGCTCAAAGAGGCCCTCAGGCAATATGGCTTTGATGCGGCCATTGGCGGCGCCCGCCGCGATGAGGAAGCCTCGCGGGCCAAGGAGCGGATCTTTTCCTTCCGCACAGCCAATCAGCGCTGGGATGCCAAGAACCAGCGGCCGGAATTGTGGAATCTGCTCAATGGCCGCATCCATCCAGGCGAAAGCGTGCGCGCCTTTCCGCTGTCCAACTGGACCGAGCTGGATGTCTGGACCTATATCCAGTTTGAAAACATTCCCCTGGTGCCGCTCTATTTTGCCGCAAAAAGACCAGTTGTGGAACGCGACGGCATGCTGATCATGGTTGATGACGAGCGTTTCGAACTGGCGCCCGGCGAGCAGGTGCAAGACCGCCTTGTGCGGTTTCGGACGCTGGGCTGTTACCCTCTGACCGGGGCAATCGAATCGAGCGCCAGCACGGTTGCGCAAATCATTGACGAACTGTCGCATGCGTCTCTTTCCGAGCGCGCCAATCGCGCCATTGATCATGACGAGACAGGCTCCATGGAAAAGAAAAAGCAGGAGGGCTATTTTTGATGGCGCACCAGGACAAAACCGCCGCGCCAGAGCAAAAAGGCCTGTTGCGCTTTCTCACCTGCGGCAGTGTCGATGATGGCAAGAGCACGCTGATCGGTCATCTGCTTTATGATTGCAAGGCGCTCAGCGAAGACGCTCTTGCAAACCTTGAAGCCCAGAGCAAAGCCGGCGGGCGGGCCGGGACTGCACTGGATT
>JALWUB010000458.1 GCA_026993275.1 Robiginitomaculum sp.
TCGACCAGAAAAGCCGCCTCGCGGCACTGGGCGAGGCGGTGGCCAAGATCAACCACGATCTGCGCAACATCCTGACCAGCGCGCAACTGGTTTCGGACCGGCTGGCGATGAGCGACGATCCGCAGACACGCGCCATGGGCGAGCGCCTGGTGCACGCCATCAATCGCGGCGTGGCGCTGTGCCAGAGCACCCTGCGTTATGGCAAGGCCGAGGAACGCGCGCCGCAAAAGCAAAGGCTCAACCTGCATGACGCGCTGAACGATGCCTTTGCCGACGCCTGCCCCGGCGCCTGCAAGGTGCGCTTTCGGAACCAGACCGGCAAGGACGAGCAGGTTTTCGCCGACCCGGACCAGTTTTACCGCATCGTGCTCAACCTGATGCGCAATGCCGTGCAGGCCATGGGCGAAGGCGGCACGCTAACCGTCAAGGCACACAGGCGCGATGGCGTCATGGCCCTGACCCTGGCCGACACCGGGCCGGGCATTCCCGAAAAGCTGCATGGCAAGCTGTTCAAGGCCTTTGGCGCCAGCAACAGCAAGAACGGCTCCGGCCTTGGCCTGGCCATTGCCCGCGAACTCGCCCGCGCCCATGGCGGGGACGTCACCCTGGTGCGCACCGGCGCCAGCGGCACCGTGTTCGAACTGGTGCTGCCGCAGGGCTGATATGCCGCGCCAGTCCCGGCAACCGCTTCAGATGCGCTTAACCATCATGAGCCTATGGTAAGTCCTGACCTGCGGCTGATTCTGGCCGCGCCTGGACCTGTGGTGCTCTATGGCCTGTTTCCGCCATTGCAAAACCGTGTGCGCGGCCATGCTGGCCGCGGTCCTGTGCTGGGCCATGGCCGGTCTGGCGCTGGCCGCGCCGCAGACAAGCCTGAAAGGCATCAGGGGCCAGGGCTATGAGCGCATTTTGCTGGTCTGGCCCGAAGCCATGGCCGGACCCGGTTTGAAAGTCGATGCGCGCGTCACCAATGGCGTGCTGGTGGCCCGCTTCAGCCAGCCGCTGGATGCCGACCCGAAGGTGCTGCTCAAGGACCTGGCCGGGGAAGCGGCGCTGGCGCGCCTGGATGCCGACCACCGCACCTTGCGCGTGGCGCTGCGGGCCGGGCGCACGGCCCATGTGTCACAGTCCTACAATGTATTTGCGATCGACCTGGTGCCGCCCGGCAGCCATGTCCAGCCGCCCGCCATCACCTCGCCGCGGGCGCTGCGCGAACGCCAGCAGGCCAAGGCGCGCCAGAAACAGGCCGAGGCCGAGGCCGCAGCCCGGCACAAGGCGGCGCAGCCCCCCCCTGCCCTGCCGCTCAGGGTGCGCGCCGCGCAAACCAGCGATTATACCCGCATTGCCTTTGACTGGACCCAGCCGGTCGGGCACAGCATCAGCCAGAATGGCAGCCACGCGCAGCTGGTGTTTGACCGCCCGGCCATCCCCGACCTTTCCGGCATCCGGGCCAACATGCCGCGCGGCCTGATTGCCATCAGCAGCACCGTGGACGGCGCCAAGACCCGCGTCAATCTGGACCTGGCGCCCGGCTTTGACGTCCGGCTCTGGGAAGACGGCGCCCGGGTGATAGCGGACCTGTTTGCGCCAAAGCCCGATCAGCCGCCAGCACAGGATGCGCCGGAAAAGCCCAAACATGTTGCGGAAACCGCCCCCGAAACGGCGCCTGTTGCGGCGGACACGCCCAAAGCCGACCCCTCGCCCAATGGCGTCATTCACGTCAAGGTTTCCCATGCCGGGACAGGTTTGCAACTGCTGTTCGACTTTGCCGCGCCGGTCGGCAGCGCCGCCTTTCGCCGCGCCGACACCATATGGATCGTGTTTGACGATGATACCGCCCTGGACATGAGCGAGCTGGAGCATGGCATCAGGCGCGACATCAGCAGCTTTACCGCCTTTCGCGATGGCAAGGCCTCCGGTTTGCGCTTTCAGGTGCTGCCATCCACGCAAATCGAGGCCCAGGTCAGCCGTGGCGGCGCGCAATGGATGTATGCGTTCGGGGAAAAACTGGACAAGCCGCCGCGCAAACTGGCCCTGCACAGGGAGGCCGACGGATCTGGGCCGGGTAAGATCGTCGCCGAACTTGCCAACATCACCGCCATACACCGGCTCGCGGATCCGTTCATTGGCGATCATGTGACCGTCGCCACGGCCCTGGGGCCGGTGACCGGGGTGCCATCACGGCGCACCTTTGTTGATGTCAACGTCCTTGCCTCCGCCCAGGGCCTGGCCGTTGAAACCAAAGCCGATGGTATCCGGGTTGCGGCGCACAAGGACAGGGTGGAAATTGGCTCGCACGCCGGGCTTGCGCTGACCCCGTCAGCGCACCCGGTGGACATTGCCCTGGCCAATCATGCGCCGTCTGGCTCTCCCATTCCGGCGCGGTCGGCAACACCGGGCTTCATCGACTTCAAGACCTGGGCAGCGCCAGACCCCAAGCTGGATTTCAATGCCAATTATGACGCCCTGCTGCGGCAAGTCGCTGCCGAGGAAACCGACCCGCAAAAGCGGATCGAACTGGCGCGCTTTCTGGTCGCCAACGGGCTTGGCGCCGAAGCCCTGGGGATGCTGGCGCTGGCGCAAAGGCTGGATCCGCTGCTGGTCAAGGATGCCCAGTTCCGTGCCGTGCGCGGCGCTGCCAATCTGCTGATGCACCGGATCCGGGATGCGCGCGCCGACTTTGCTGCGCAGACCCTGAACCGTGATCCGGCGGCGGCCCTGTGGCGCGGGTATCTGGCCGCGCAAATGCGCGACTGGGGCCCGGCGCGGCGCGAATTCGACGCCGGGCGCGAGGCGTTCTATTTTTATGTGCCGCAATGGCAGGCGCGCTTTCGCAATGCCTATGCGCAGGCAGCGCTGGAGCTCAATGACCTGGGCACAGCCAAGCAGCAGATCCAGGAGGCCTTGGCCGTCGATGCGGATCAGGAGACACGCCTGCGCACGCGCCTGCTGCAAGCCGCCTATGCGGAGATCAGCGGCAACATCAAAAAGGCCATCCGCCTTTATGAAAGCGTCGCCGAAGCCGGCTATGAGCCTTTGGAAACCAAGGCGATTTTCGAAAAAACCCGCCTTGAGCTGAAAACCGGCGCGATCACGCCGGAAAAGGCCGCCGACATCATCGAAAACCTGCGTTACCGCTGGCGCGGCGACAATACCGAGCTTGAGGAAGTGCGCACGCTGGGCCAGATCTACAGCGCGCTGCACAACTACCGCAAAGCCCTCGAAGCCATGAACACGGCGGTCTTGCGGTTTCCGAAAAGCCCGATGACGCGGGACATCTCCGCCGACATGCGCAAGATTTTCTACAATCTGTTTCTGGAGGGCGGCGCGGACAGCATGGACCCGGTGCAGGCGCTGGCGCTGTTTTACGAATTCATCGACATGGTCCCGATTGGCGCTGACGGAGACCGCATGCTGCGCCGTCTCGCCGACCGGCTGATTGATTTCGACCTGCTGCCGCAAGCCACGGAATTGCTGCAGCATCAGGTCGACAAGCGCATTCGCAATGGCCGGGCGCGGGCACAGATTGCCGCCAAGCTGGCGCTGATCTATCTGATGGACCACAAACCGGAAAAGGCACTGCTGGCGATCCGCTCGACCCGCCAGAGCAGGCTGCCCAGAGCCCTCAGCCACGAACGGCGCCTGATCGAGGCGCGCGCCTTTATGGATCTGGGCCGCCTCGAACAGGCCAGCGATCTGCTCGAGAATGACCGCAGCCGCGAAGGCGCGCTGTTGCGCGCCCGCATCGCCTGGCAATCGCGCAAATGGGAAAAGGCGGCGCCGGTCATGCTCAGCATCGTGCAGCGCTATGTGCCGCAAAGCGGCACCCTGGATGAAGACGATTCTGCCCTGGTCTTGCGCACCGCCATCGCCTTGTCGCTGGCCAATGACCAGGATGGCGTCGAGCTGTTAAAGCGGCAATTTGGCAAGGCCATGGCGGCAACGCCGGAAAAAGACGCCTTCGCCATGGTCACCAGCCATCAGAATCTGCGCGGCATTCCGATTGAGAAACTGGCCCCCACCCTGGCCCAGACCGGCAATTTGCGCGCCGTGCTGGAGCGCTACAAGAAACGCTTTGAGCCGCCGGAGGCGGACAGCGGCCCGGCTTCAGCGGCAAAATCAGGCGAACAGTCCGGCAAGACTGCTGCCGCCAGCCTGCAACCGCGCCAGGCCGGCTGAATAATTGCTCAACTGGCTTTGCAGATATTGCGGCACCGGGCCGTTCAATCCCTTGTTCTTGCCATTGAGCAAGTCGCGCAGCGCCGGATCAAGGGTCAGCGTGCGATACGCGCCGCGAATGGTGGTCAAGGCTGCCTGCAAGGCATCCGAGGCGCTTTTGGCGTCCTTCAGCGTGCTCAGATCCAGATTGCCGCCAAGACCCAGGCCATAGACGGGCGGTGCTGATGAGGCCGAGTCCGACCCGTTCAGTGCCGGGTCCGCCTGCACAACCCCCTCGGGCAGGCCAAGCGCCTTGAGCAGATCCTGACCTTCCGGCCCCGCAAAAAGCTCGATCTTGTGCCCGGCAGAAGGCGTGATGCGCAAAACATCCGCATTGTCCTTGCGCACAACATCGGCCTTGCCATCCAGAACCGTGACAGCATTGATCTTGAAGGTCAGCGACCTGTAAGTGTCCTTGCTGTCTATCCGGATCTTGTGTTTTGGCCCGCCATCGACGCTGATGAAAAAGCTGTCTTCCGGCCGGGCCAGAGAGCGGTCGGTCACGACCAGGCTGTCCGATTGCAGCACATCGCCATGCGGCAGGCCCAGGGCATCCAGTATGGAAGCGCCTTGCGGGTCGATGGAAAGGCCGGCAGCCGAGGAAAACCCGCCGCGGCCGGACACCTGCACACTGCCCTCCAGGGTGCCCGTCGCCGCATCCAGCACGGCCGTGAAGGCGTTTTCCGTGCCGTCCAGCACGCCGCCACCGGGCAGCGCGCCGGTGGTGTCGCCCGCCAGATAGATTTTCCCGCCATTGCTCACGGCCGCGCCAATGCGGTCGGTGCCCGCAGTCCCGACAAACGTCGTATAGGTGCGCACCGGGCTGCCCGCAGTCTCGTCAATGCGCGCCACAAACCCGTCGCGATCCCCCGCATGGCTGACCAGGGCGCTGCCCAGGCCATTGGCCGCACCAGCGGTGCCAGCGATCAGAATCCCCGTGCCGTCCAGGGTGATGGCGTTGATGGCGCCGCCATCCAGTGCCCCCAGGTCATGGGTGTAGAGCGCCGGCGATGTGCCATCGGCGGCGCTGTATTTGCGCAATTTGCCAATTCCATCCTCGGTGCTGGCCACCAGAAGATCGCCATTGCCGTCAATGGCTATGGCATCGGCCTGTTCCTCGCCTGCACCGCCAAATTGCCGCGTGTAGACGGTCGAGCCATCGGCAGCCAGCTTGCGCACAAAGCCGTCATTGCCGCCGCCCTGGGGGGCACCGCTCAAGCCCGAGGTGGTGCGCCCGGCCACATAAATGCTGCCATCCGCCGCCAGGGCAATATCGCGCACCTCTTCATTGCCGCTGCCGCCAAAGCGCTTGAGGAACACCTCGATGCCGCTGGCATCGAACTTTTGCACGAAGGCATCGGCGCCGCCCAGATCCGTGGTCGTGCCCAGCGTGCCGCTGACCTTGCCGCCCACCACGACCGAGCCGTCGGCGGCAACCTTCAGCGCCAGGCCCGAAGCGCTGGCGGCAGCGCCCAGCCCGCGGACGAAAACCTGCTTTCCAGTGCTGTCAAACTTGCTCAGAAACACGTCCTGGGTGCCTATCGGCGTCAGCCCGCCAACACTGCCCTCGGCCTGGGACAACACGTAAATTTCGCCATTGGCGCCGGTGGCTGTGGCCAGGGCAATGGCCGGCTTGCCTTCGGGGGTTTCCAGGCGTTTGGCAAACTTGACCGTGGGCGCGCTTCCCGCTTGGGTGTCATAGCGGATCAGCTGGCTGGCCTGGTCCTTGCCCGACCCGGACACGCCAACACTGAACAGCGCCGGGCTGTTGCTGGGCGAGGAGAACGACAGCGGCTCGGAGGTGAGCCCGGTAAACTCCAGGCCATACTGCGTGCCGGGAATGATGCCATTCTCGTCCGGCGTGCCGATCTTGACACGCTTGACCGTGGTCGCCAGCCCCGCGGCGGCCAGCTTGGAATTGATGTAACTGGCGATATTGTCGAGATTGCGCACCGTCGTGCCCATTTCGGCCAGGTCCAGATTGACAGTCACATCCCCGCCAATCTTTTTGGCGGTGATGGTAAACTGCACCGTGCCGGACAATGACGCCACCGGATCATCAAAAACCCCGTCCTGTATCACGCCAGTGGTGAAACTGCTGCTGCCACGGTCAATAGCAAAGGCGCTGTCGGCGCTGCTGCGCTTTTCGTCCTTGAGAAAACTCAACTGATCGAACTGGGTCGCCGACAAAAAGTCCTGCAACTGGGCCAGGCCCTCGCCAAAGCGCCGTTGCAGGAACTTGCGGCTGGTGTCGGTGGTGGTCCGGTCCGCCGCGTCGGCGGCAATGGCGGCCAGCCGGTTGACGCCGCTATAGAGCGCAAACAGCTTCTTCTGGTCTTCCGGGGCCGATGTGTCGGAAAACTTGCCCAGATCGTTCTCGAAAAACACCCCCTGCGCCAGGACCTTGCGGACAATCTCCTCCTGCCCCAGCGGCTTGGCCGCCGGGTCCCAGGGCGGCGGCACCGAGGTGTCGGGCTTTTGCGTGTTCTGGGGCGCAGCAGAAGACACCGCGCTGGCATTGGCCAGGGCGCTCCGCGCCGTGAAGGCGCTGACCAGCAAGTTCGCATTGATCCCCACCAAGGGTGGAAAGCCAAAATCGGGCATGCATGGCTCCTGAGTCTCAAGACCCAGAATCACCAAAAAAGGTGCAGGAAGGCTTAAACACCAGGGTTAAAACCAAGGCACCGCAGATGGCAGAGCCGCCATCATGGCGGCCTGCCTCCTGCGGCAGTGATGCGTTTGGCTCAGACCCCGTTTTCACGCAGCCAGTTCAGCATGGTCTGGGCGTCCGAAACCTCGAACGGGTCGCTGTCGCAATTGTCGGAAAAGCCCGGTTCGGCGAACAGCGTCCTGACCTTGCCATCATCGGCATAGAGCGAATAACGCCAGCTGCGATAGCCAAAGCCAAGGTTCGACTTGTCCACCAGCATGCCCATCTTGCGGGTAAACTCGCCATTGCCATCGGGCAGCATGAAGACCTTTTCAATGCCCAGCTGCTTGCCCCACTGATACATGGAAAAGGCGTCATTGACCGACAAGCAGATGACCTCATCGACGCCCAGCGCCTTGAAGTCATCGTAAGCGGCCTCATAACCTGGCAGATGGGTGCTCGAACAGGTCGGCGTAAACGCGCCGGGCAGCGCAAACAGCACCACCTTCCTGCCGCCGAATATGTCGGCGGTGTCCCGCGCCTTCCATTCAAACGGGTTGGGCCCCTCCAGCGCATCATTGCGCACGCGGGTTCTGAAACAGGCATTGGGGAGCGTGTTGTCAATCATGATTTTCTCCTTGTCATAAATGTGGTTACGGTTGATTTCTCACTCACTCTTCAAGCAGGGAGCGCAGCATCCAGGCGGTCTTTTCATGGATTTCCATGCGCCGGGTCAGCAGGTCCGCCGTCGGCTGATCGCCGGCCTTGTCCACAAGGGGAAACAGGCTGCGGGCGCGCGCCGAGACCTTTTCATGATCCGCGGCCAGTTGCGCCACCATCTCCAGCGCCTTTTCGCCGCCCTGCGCCTCGTCCAGGCCGGTCAGGGCACCAAATTCACGGTATGAGCCCGGCGCCGCCTCGCCCAGGGCGCGGATGCGCTCGGCGATCTCGTCCACCGCCAGCGCCAGTTCAGTGTATTGGGTTTCGAACATCAGATGCAGGGACGAAAACATCGGCCCCTTGACGTTCCAGTGAAAGTTGTGGGTCTTCAGATACAGCGTGTAGGTGTCAGCCAGCAGGCCGGCCAGGCCCTCTGCGATGGCTTTGCGGTCCTGTGCGGACATGCCGATATTGATTGCGGTGTTCATATGTGCCTCCTTTTCTGTGTCATGGCCACAAGATAGGGATTGCCTGTAATCTTGTAAAACGATATATTTTTATCTTGTTGAGCGAATTTTTCGATTATGACCCTGTCCCTGCGCCAGCTTGGCTATTTTGCGGCCCTCAGCGACACCCTGCATTTTGGCAAGGCGGCGGAGGCGTGCTGCGTCACCCAGTCCACCCTGTCGGCCGGCATTCGCGAACTGGAAGCCCGGCTGGGCGCCAAACTGGCCGAGCGCACCAGGCGCAGCGTGGTGCTGACCCCGCTGGGCCGCGAAATCGCCAGCCGCGCCAAGGCGCTGCTGCGCGATGCCCATGAAATCGAGGCCCTGGCGGCAACGCAGCGCCAGCCTCTGAGTGGGCCGCTGCATCTGGGTGTCATCCCCACCATTGCGCCCTATCTTTTGCCCGGCGCCCTGCCCGCCCTGCGCGCCGCGCATCCAGCGCTGGAACTGGTGCTGGCCGAAGACAAGACCGCGCAAGTGCTGCAGGGCCTGCGCGAAGGGCGCCTGGACGTGGTGCTGATGGCCCTGCCCTGGCCCATTGAAGGCCTGAGCAGCGAAACTCTCTTTGACGATCCCTTTGTGCTCGCCTGCCGCCCGGACCACAGGCTGGCCGGGCGCGAAATGGTCAGCCCGGCCGATTTTGCCGAAGAGCCGCTCTTGCTGCTCGCCGACGGTCATTGCCTGCGCGACCATGCCCTGGCCGCCTGCGCCCTGGACGGGCACCGGGTAATGCGCGGCTATGAAGGCGCCAGCCTGCTGACCCTGGCGCAAATGGCGGCGGGCGGGCTCGGCCTCACCCTGTTGCCGCACATGGCAGTGGATGCAGGGCTGGCGCGCCTGAGCGGGCTGGCCACCGTGCCGCTCGCCCCGGGCACGCCGCCGCGCCAGATCGCCCTGGTGTGGCGCAAGACCAGCGGCCGGGATGCGGAGTTTGCGGCACTGGGGAAGTTTTTCACGCACGCCTGAACGCCTATCACACGCCATGAATGGCTTTCAGCATGCCCCCCGGACCAGCTTCGCCATGGCAGGCCTTCGCCCATCGGCAAGCTCAGGGCGAGTCAGGCGTGTGCTCAGCCTTGCAGGCGCGCCAGGGCGTCTTGCAGCTTGGCCATTTGCGCCTGGTAGCCGCGCAGTTTTTCGCGCTCGCCCTCGACCACCTTTTGCGGCGCCCGGGCGGTGAAGTTTTCATTGCCCAGTTTCTTTTCAAGCCGGGCAATTTCGGCGGCGGTTTTTTCAATTTCGCGGCTCAGGCGCTGGCGCTCGGCTTCCATGTCCACCGCGCCTTCCATGACCAGGGCATAGGTGACCTCGTCCACCACCGTCTGCAACGCGCCCTTGGGAGCCTTTGCGGCAAAGCTGATGCCGGAAATGCGCGCCAGGCGGGACAGGTGCGGCGCATAATGCCGGACCCGGGCCTGCAAGGCTTCGTTCGTGCTGCACACCACCATCGGCAATTTTGCCGCCGCCGGCACCCGGGCTTCGGCGCGCACCGAGCGGATGGCGGAAATCAGCCTGGTCAGCCAGGCCATTTCGTCCTGCGCCGCCTCGTCGATCAGCGCCGCATCGGGGCGCGGCCAGGCGGCCGAGATCAGCAGGGTCTCGCGCGCCGCGATCTGCCCCCAAAGCGCTTCGGTGATATAGGGCATGACCGGGTGCAGCATGACCAGCGCCTGGTCGAGCGCATAGGCGGCCACCGCGCGGGTTTCGGCCTTGGCGGCGCCGTCATCGCCGCCCAGCAGGGGCTTGACCAGTTCCAGATACCAGTCGCAATAGGTGTTCCAGACAAAGCGGTAAAGCGCATTGGCGGCATCATTGAAGCGGTATTCCTCCAGCGCCTTCGTGGCCGCTTGCGCGGTGCTGGCCGCCTCGGAAATGATCCAGCGGTTGAGCGGTTCGCGCACCTGCGCCGGGTCAAAATCCGGCACCGGCACACACTGGTTCATCTGGCAAAAGCGCGCCGCATTCCACAGCTTGGTGCCAAAATTGCGATAGCCGGCAACGCGGGCTTCCGACATGCGGATATTGGTGCCCTGGGCTGCCGATATGGCCATGGTGAAGCGCAGCGCATCGGCGCCATAGCTGTCGATCAGCTTCAGCGGGTCGATGGTGTTGCCCTTGGACTTGGACATTTTCTTGCCGTGCTCGTCGAGCACCAGGCCGTGAATGTAGACATCGGGAAAGGGGACTTCGCCAGTGAAGTGAATCCCCTGCATCATCATCCGCGCCACCCAGAAAAAGATGATGTCGTGCCCGGTCACCAGCACATTGGTGGGATAGAACCGTTCCAGCTCCGGTGTCTTGTCGGGCCAGCCCAGGGTGGAAAACGGCCACAGAGCGGAGGAAAACCAGGTGTCGAGCACGTCCGGATCCTGGTGCAGTTCCACCGGCTTGCCATAATGCTGCCGGGCGTCGCGCTGCGCCTCGGCCTCGTCCTGCGCAACAAAGACCGTGCCGTCCGGTCCGAACCAGGCGGGGATGCGGTGGCCCCACCAGAGTTGCCTTGAAATGCACCAGGGCTGGATGTTTTCCATCCAGTGAAAATAGGTGTTTTCCCAGTTCTTGGGGATGAAGCGCGTTTCGCCATTCCTGACCGCGGCGAGGGCGGGGCCAGCGAGCTTTTCCGCGTCCACAAACCACTGGTCGGTGAGCATGGGCTCGATGGGCACGCCGGAACGGTCGCCGGTGGGCTGGGCAATGACCTTGTCCTCGACCCGGATCAGCAGCCCCAGGGCATCAATGTCCCGGACCACCTCTTTTCGCGCCTCAAAGCGGTCCATGCCAACATATTTTTGCGGCATGATGTCGCTGGCCTTCATGCAGCCGCGCTCGTCCATCAGTTCATAGAGAGGAAGATTGTGGCGCCTGGCGACCTGATAGTCGTTGAAATCGTGCGCGCCGGTGATTTTCACCGCGCCGGAGCCAAAGTCCGGGTCCGGGTATTCATCGGTGATGATCGGGATATAGCGGTCCGCCAGCGGCAGCAGCACCCTCTTGCCGACAATCGGCGCATAGCGCGCATCATCGGGGTGGACGGCAACGGCACCGTCGCCCAGCATGGTTTCCGGCCTCGTGGTGGCGATGGAAATATAGTCGCGCGTTTCGCGCAGGGTGATGTTGCCGTCTGCGTCGCGCTCCACATATTCGTAGGTCTCGCCGCCTTCCAGCGGGTATTTGAAATGCCAGAAATGGCCGTCCACCTCGCGGTTTTCCACTTCCAGGTCGGAAATCGCGGTCTGGAAATGCGGGTCCCAGTTGACC
>JALWUB010000459.1 GCA_026993275.1 Robiginitomaculum sp.
ATGACCCTCGATCTTTTTGAAATGAGCAAGGATGACATGATCGACGAAATCGAGATTGGCGGCGCCGCCACCTGGATGGAGCATGCGCTGCAGTCGGATATCAACCTGTTCATGTAAGTGCTGGAAACTTGGGCAGCCCATGGGCTGCGCGATCATTACAAGGAAGACAAGATGGCTGACGAAACACTTGATGCAAAGGGGCTGAACTGCCCGCTGCCGATCCTGAAAGCAAAAAAGGCCCTGAAAGGCCTGGGCAATGGCCAGACCCTCGAGGTCCTGTCCACGGACCCGGGTTCGGTTGCAGACTTTGAGGCCTTTTGCCGGACCACCGGCAACAAGATGATTGAACATAACGAGGAGGGCGGCACCTACCGCTTTGTCATCGAACGGGTCGCGTGAACCATTCCGGCAGTGTCTTTTTGGGCACTGCCGGGCCCGGCGCCATCCGGCGCCAGTCATTGCCGTTTTACCCGCTGCGGGATGCGGCGTTTGTTTATGAGCATATCACCGGGGAGGGGACTATGGCTCGACTTTCAAAAACAACTCTTGCGTCTGCCGTAACGGGCGCGCTGGCGCTGGCGTGCTTTGGCGCACCAGCGGCGCACGCCACGGAAGGGTATTTCCAGCATGGCATCAGCGCGCGCTCAAAGGCCATGGGCGGCGCCGGCGTTGCCGATACCCGCGATGCCTTTGGCGCGGCGCTCAATCCGGCTGGCGCCATTGACGCTGGCAACATGTTTCAGGCCAATCTGTCTCTGTTCAGCCCGAACCGCCACTTCCGCGGGACCGGGCAGGGATTTGTGCCGCAAGGCGATTTCAAGTCCGGGCAAAATTACTTTCCGGTCCCGGGCTTTGCATACAGCCACCAGTTTTCCGACACGTTCGGCTTTGCCCTGACGGCCGTTGGCAATGGCGGCATGAACACCACATGGAAGCAGAACCTCGCCAACCCGGTCTGCGGCACCGGGCCGTTTCCGGCGCCCACCGGCGTCTTTTGCGGCGGCAAGACCGGCGTCAATCTGAGCCAACTGCTGGTTGCGGCAAGCTTTGCCTACAAGATTGGCGATGTGCTGACCCTTGGCGTGGCGCCGGTTCTGGCCGTCCACCAGTTCAAGGCCAGAGGGCTGGCCGCGTTTTCGCCCTTCACGATTGATCCGGCGAACCTGACCAATAATGGCAATGACTATTCTGCCGGGTTTGGCACACGCTTTGGCTTCCAGATCGACACCGGCGGCCCGCTGCGCCTGGCTGGCACCTATGAGCCAGAAATCAATATGGGCCGTTTTGACAAATATCGCGGCTTGTTCGCAGATGGCGGGGATTTCAACATCCCGAAAAACCTCACCTTGGGCGTTTCGGTTGATGCCACACCGGATTTCACCGTCAATTTTGATTACCGCCGCATCAGCTACCAGTCGGTTGGCTCTATTGGCAATTCTTCGAGCATTCCGCGTCCGTTCGGCTTTTCCGGCGGCCCCGGCTTTGGCTGGCACAATGTCGATGCGTTCAAGTTTGGTGCCGAATGGCGCCAGAGTGACCAGTGGACCTGGCGCGCCGGCTTCATCCGGAACAACAATCCGATCAAGCCGGAAAGCGTGACCTTGAACATCCTGGCCCCCGGGGTGCAAAAGACCCATTTCACCGGAGGCTTTGAATACAATCCCGCGAATCGCAACAGCTTCGAGTTTGCCTTCATGTATTCGCCCACGGCCAAGGTTTCGGGCATTGAAGTCACGCCGCAAGGCGCCAACCCGTTTAACACCATCGAGTTGCGCATGCGCCAGTGGGAAGCCACGATTGGCTGGAAATACAAATTCGGCCAGGGAAAATAACATCCGCGGCACCGCCTCTCCTGGAGGTGCGCCGCATTTGAAAACGAAAAGGCCGTCCTGCCGCGGGCAGGGCGGTCTTTTTTTGCGGCCGCGCCTTGTCCCCGCCGCTATATTAGAATAATTGCATATACCTTCCTGACCCCCGTTCTCAGATGCCAGGGATTGTTAACCCTACGGCTACTGCTGAAACTGTATGCTGCGCGGGCCGGGCGGATATGGCGCACACCGGCGTCATCAGACTGGCGGAAAGGCAAGAGCAATGAGCCTTGGCGGACAGCTTTCCAGAACCGCACTGGTGCGCGGCATGGTGAGCTTTCTGCGGCAAAAGGCCTGGCTGATCATTGCCTTTCTGGCGGGCTATATCCTTTTGCAACTGCCGCCGCCCGAGGGCCTGAGCCGCGAAGGGCAGATCATCATCGTGATGACAATCATGGCGGTGATCATGTTTGTCACAGAGCCGGTGCCGCTGCCGACCGTGGCCTTGCTGATCATTGGCGGCCAGGTGGTGCTGCTGGGCAAGGATTCCAGCGCCGTGGCGCGCTCGCTGATGAGCGATTCCGTGCTGTTCATCATGGGCTCCCTGATGCTCGCCGTGGGCATTATCAAGCAAAAGCTGGACAAGCGGATTGCCTATCTGATCGTGCGCATCACCGGCACCGGCCTGTTTCAGGTTTCAGTGGGCATCACCATCATTTGCGGCGTGCTGTCATCGGTCATTGGCGGCCATACGGTGGCGGCGATGATGCTGCCGGTGGCGCTGACCCTGATCACCCTGACCAAGGAACACACCCGCAACGTCAAGGGCATGGCGGCTGTCTTGCTGTTTTCCATTGCCTATGGCTGCGCCATTGGCAGTATCGGCACGCCATCGGGCGGCGCCCGCAATGCCATCATGATCGGCTACTGGCGGGATTTCTTCTTTGATCCGGCCAAGCCCCTGAGCGCAAAATATCTGATCGATTATCTGGACTGGATGAAATACGCCTATCCGATCTTTTTGCTGCAATTGCCGTTTGTGACCTGGGTCCTGT
>JALWUB010000460.1 GCA_026993275.1 Robiginitomaculum sp.
GCTCGAGAATGCGCGAGGTGGAATCAAGCGGATCGACGGCCGGGTAAATCCCCTTTTCCGAAATCGCCCGGCTCAGCACCGTGGTGGCGTCCAGGTGGGCGAAGGTGGCCGCAGGCGCCGGGTCGGTCAGGTCGTCAGCCGGCACATAGACCGCCTGCACCGAGGTGATCGAGCCCTTGGTGGTCGAGGTGATGCGCTCTTCGAGCTGGCCGATATCGGTGCCCAGGGTGGGCTGATAGCCCACGGCGGAGGGAATGCGGCCCAGCAGCGCCGAGACTTCCGAGCCAGCCTGGGTAAAGCGGAAAATGTTGTCGATGAAGAACAGCACGTCCTTGCCTTCCTCATCGCGGAAATATTCCGCCTGGGCCAGGCCGGTCAGGGCGACGCGGGCGCGGGCCCCCGGCGGCTCGTTCATCTGGCCATAGACCAGGGTGGCGCGGCTGTCGCCGCCGCCGCCTTCGACATTGACCTTGGATTCGATCATTTCCCAGTAGAGGTCATTGCCCTCGCGGGTGCGCTCGCCGACCCCGGCAAACACCGAATAGCCGCCATAGGCCTTGGCGATGTTGTTGATCAGTTCCATGATCAGCACCGTCTTGCCGACCCCGGCGCCGCCAAACAGGCCAATCTTGCCGCCCTTGGCATAGGGGCACAGAAGGTCGATGACCTTGATGCCGGTGGCCAGAACCTCGGCCTCGGTGGCCTGATCGACAAAGGCCGGGGCATCGCGGTGAATCGGGCCGCGCAATTTGGTCTTGATCGGGCCGACCTCGTCCACCGGCTCGCCGATGACATTCATGATCCGCCCCAGCGTCGCCGGACCCACGGGCACGGTGATGGGTTCGCCCAGGTCCGTGACCGGGACGCCGCGCACCAGCCCTTCGGTGGCGTCCATGGCGATGCAGCGCACGGTGTTTTCGCCCAGATGCTGCGAGACTTCCAGGATCAGGCGCTTGCCCTGATTGTCCAGTTCCAGCGCATTGAGAATCTTGGGCAGCTCGCCCTCGAACTCCACATCGACAACGGCGCCGATGACTTGCGCGACCTTGCCGGTGGCCTTCCTGGCCGCCGCGGATGCCTTGCCGCGGGTTTTCTTGCCGGTGTCAGTTTTGGTGGTCATGTCTTCTTCCTCTTTCTAGACGGCTTCAGCGCCAGAAATAATTTCAATCAGTTCCTTGGTGATCTGCGCCTGACGGGTGCGGTTGTATTGCAGGGTCAGCTTGTCGATCAGTTCGCCGGCATTGCGGGTGGAATTGTCCATGGCGGTCATCTTGGCGCCCATCTCTCCGGCAACATTCTCGAGCAGCGCCTGAAAGATCTGCGTCGTCAGATTGCGCGGCAGCAGCACCTTGAGAATCTCTTCCTCGTCCGGCTCGTATTCATAGGCGGCGCCGCCAAGGTCTGGCGGAGCCGCATCCTTGTCCAGCGAATCCCTGGCCGGGATCAGCACCTGCGCCGTCGGCACTTGCGAGATCACCGAGCGGAAACGCGAAAAGATCAGCGTGCACACGTCAAATTCGCCGGCCTCGAACAGGTCGAGAATCTTGCGTGAAATGCCCGCGGCAATGCTGCTGTCCACCTGCTTGTGGCTGCGCAGGGAGATCACCTCCAGCAGATGCTCTTCATAAACCCGCTTGAGCTGGTCATAGGCCTTGACGCCGACACACAGGATCTTGACCTGCTTGCCATCGCTCAACAGCCGGGAAATGTGGCTGCGGGCGTGGCGGGCAATGGCGCTGTTGAAGCCGCCGCACAGGCCCCGGTCCGCGCTCGCCACGACGACCAGGTGCACCGCGTCCCTGCCGGTGCCAACCAGCAGTTCCGGAGCGCCGGGACGGCCCTCCATGGCCGCCGACAGATTGCCCACGACCGCGCCCATGCGCGCCGCATAGGGCCGTGCCGCCTCGACCGCCTCCTGCGCCTTGCGCAGCTTGGCCGCGGCCACCATCTGCATGGCCTTGGTAATTTTCTGAATGGATTTCACGCTGTCGATGCGGTCGCGAAAGTCCTTCAAGCTCGCCATCGGGCCGGTCCTTTAAGCAAAGTGCTTGGAGAAGGTCTCAAGCGCCGCCTTGAGCTTGCTCTCAATGTCGTCGGTCAGCGCCTGCTTGCTTTCGATCTCGTCGAGCAGGTCCTGGTGGCTGGCATGCAGCGTGCGGAGCAATTCTTCCTCATAGCGCTGCACATCGGCCACCGGAATGGCGTCAAGATAGCCGCGGGTGCCGGCATAGATGACACACACCTCCTCGGCCAGCGACAGCGGCGAGAATTGCGGTTGCTTGAGCAGTTCGGTGAGACGCTCGCCGCGCGCCAGCATGGCTTGCGTGGAGGCATCCAGGTCCGAGCCAAACTTGGCAAAGGCCGCCATTTCGCGATACTGGGCGAGCTCGCCCTTGACCGGGCCCGCGACCTTTTTCATGATCTTGGTCTGTGCCGACGAGCCCACCCGGCTGACCGAAAGGCCGACATTCACCGCCGGGCGCACACCCTGATAGAACAGGTCCGTTTCCAGGAAGATCTGCCCGTCCGTGATCGAGATCACATTGGTCGGGATATAGGCGGACACGTCATTGGCCTGGGTCTCGATGATCGGCAGCGCCGTCAGCGAGCCGCCGCCATGCTCGTCATTGAGCTTGGCAGCGCGTTCCAGCAGCCGCGAGTGCAGATAGAACACATCGCCCGGATAGGCCTCGCGCCCCGGCGGACGGCGCAGCAGCAGCGACATCTGCCGGTAGGCCACGGCCTGTTTGGACAGATCATCATAAACGATCAGGCCATGCATGGCGTTGTCGCGGAAAAACTCGCCCATGGCGCAACCGGTGAAGGGCGCCAGATATTGCAGCGGCGCCGGCTCCGA
>JALWUB010000461.1 GCA_026993275.1 Robiginitomaculum sp.
CTTCGAAAAATTGTCCTTTTGCGACAGATTGAGATAGCGAAACCGGTTCGGCACAGTGGGTCTTGCCGCAGGCCATTGATTGTTCATGATGGCCGGAAAGGGCGGCGGCACGTCGCTTTTGCGGGGCACCGATGCAAAGGACGAATCGCTGTCGCCCTTGTATTCATCGAACAGGCCGAGCGTGTAATGCCCCCATTCATGAGCTAGGGTATAGCCCGCCTTTTCCCGGTTGATCCCGGCCTTCAGGGCGTCAAAGGTATTGCCCGGAAAAGGGAAAAAGTCACCAAAAATAATATTCTGGCCGTTTTTGCCAAAACCGGAGACAGTGCCACGGGGCCAGTCTGACACCTTCCAGACAATATCGGCGCTGGAGGCGCGCTGGCCACGCTTGAAAATGCGCACCTCGCCCAGATGGTGCGCGCCATTGGTCATTTCGCAAACGCCGTCCGCAAAGAAGCGGATGATGTCCTCATAGGCGTTTTGCTCGTCGTCCGATGCCCCCGCATCCTGGGTGGCGTCATCGTCGCCCGCCGGATAGCTGGGCCGGCCATTCTTGGCGTGAATGCTGACAACGATATCGAAAACCGTGCGCGTGCTTGCATTGTCCGCCAGCGGCTTGCCCGCCGGAGCGGTGCCGATCACCATGCCCTGGCTGGACACCTGACGCACACGGGAAAAGGGAGAACTGGCGGCCCACACCGGCACAACCGGCAGGGCAGAGGCAATGGCTGCTGCCAGAAAGAGCGGTCCTGCGGACCTTTTGATTTCCCCAACTGCATCCACTGGTCTACACGACGTATTGCCATACAACCACCCAGCCTGTCAGTGTGGCATAATTGCATCAGAAAATCAACCTGAGCGGCCTTTTCAGGCGTGGTTCCGGTCCTCATTGGTGACCCGTTCCCAGAACCCCTTGGCCTTTTCGAAAAAGCTTTCGTGCTCGGGATGGCAGCCGGGGCTAGCTTCGGGGCAGCATTCATTGCGAAAGGCCCTGAGCAATTCCTTTTGCCGGGCATTCAGATTGCGCGGGGTTTCGACAAACAATTCGATAATCATGTCGCCGCGGCCGTGGCCGCGCAAATGCGGCATGCCCTGGCCGCGCAGGCGCATCCGCTTGCCGGTCTGCGAGCCGGGCGCAATGCTGACCGTCTTGTGCCCCCCGTCTATGGTCGGCAATTCGATCTCGCCGCCAAGCGCCGCCGTGCACATGGGGGTGGGGGCGCGGCAATACAGGTCATCGCCATCGCGCTCGAACAAGTCGTGCGGGCGGATGGAAACAAAAATGTACAGATCGCCCGGCGGGCCGCCGCGCGCCCCGGCCTCGCCCTCGCCGGCAAGACGGATGCGCATGCCATCCTCGACCCCGGCGGGGATGTTGACCGAAAGCTCGCGTTTGGCGGCGACAACGCCAACGCCATCACAGGCGCTGCACGGGGTTTTCACGGTTTCGCCCTGGCCGCCACAGGCGCGGCAGGTCTGCTCCATGGTGAAAAAGCCCTGGCGCATGCGCACCCGGCCGGCGCCATGGCAGGTGGCGCAGGTTTCCACCGGCGTGCCCGGCTCGGCACCGGTGCCATGGCATTTTTCGCAGGTCTTGCTGGCGGGCACGCTGATGTGCACCTCGCGCCCGAAAAACGCATCCTCCAGGTCGATCTCCAGCGGATAGCGCAGGTCCGAGCCGCGCGCCGGGCCATTGCGCGGACCGCGGCGGCTGCCGAAAATGTCGCCAAAGGCCTCGCCGAACACCTGTTCGAAAATATCGGAAAAATCCGCCTGGGCCTGGGCATGGCCGCCGCCATTGCCATCAAAGGCGGCATGGCCAAACCGGTCATAGGCGGCGCGTTTTTGCGGATCAGAGAGCACGCCATAGGCCTCGCTGATCTGCTTGAACTTGACTTCGGCCTCGGCATCGCCCGGATTGCGGTCCGGATGGAATTTCATCGCCAGCTTGCGATAGGCGCTTTTCAGCTCCTTTTCGCTGGCCGTGCGCGAAACGCCCAGGGCTTCGTAATAACAGGTCTTGCTGGCACTCATAACCCAAACCTAAAACGGAAAAAGCTGCCAGAGCCTTAAGCTCTGGCAGCTTGTTACCGGTTTCGCCACTCAGGCACTCTTCTTGTCGTCGTCGACTTCTTCGAATTCGGCATCGACAACCTCTTCGCCGCCGGAAGACGACGCTTCGCCTTCGGCAGGAATTTCGTGCTCGACGTCTTCGTGCTCGGCCTTGTAGATGGCCTCGCCCAGTTTCATCGCCGCTTGCGCCAGAGCCTGCGTCTTGGCGGTAATATCGGCAATGTCGTCGCCTTCATGCGCTTTCTTGAGGTCCTCAAGAGCGCTTTCGATGGCGGCCTTGTCCTCGGCACTGACCTTGTCGCCATGCTCCTTGAGCTGGCTTTCGGTCTGGTGGATGAGGGCTTCGGCCTGGTTCTTGGCCTCGACCAGTTCCTTGCGCTTCTTGTCTTCCTCGGCGTGGGCCTCGGCTTCCTTGATCATCTTTTCGATGTCTTCTTCCGAAAGGCCGCCCGTGGCCTCGATGCGCACGGTCTGCTCCTTGCCGGTGGCCTTGTCCTTGGCCGAAACCGAGACAATGCCGTTGGCGTCGATGTCGAAGGTGACCTCGATTTGCGGCACGCCGCGCGGCGCCGGCGGAATGCCGACCAGGTCAAACTGCCCCAGCAGCTTGTTGTCGGCGGCCATTTCCCGCTCGCCCTGATAGACGCGGATGGTCACCGCAGACTGGTTGTCCTCGGCGGTCGAGAAGGTCTGGCTCTTCTTGGTCGGGATGGTGGTGTTGCGGTCGATCAGCCGCGTGAACACCCCGCCCAGGGTTTCGATGCCCAGGGACAGCGGCGTCAC
>JALWUB010000462.1 GCA_026993275.1 Robiginitomaculum sp.
CTTGCCAATCTGAGCGTTCTGATCGTTGACGATAATGCGCACATGATCAATATCGTCAAAACCATCCTGCGCGGTTTCGGCATCAAGACCTTTTACGAGGCCACAGATGCGGCAGAAGCCTTTGATATCGTCCGCAGTGACGTTGTCGACATCATCATTGTCGATTACCAGATGGACCTGCTCGACGGCACGGACTTTGTCCGCCTGGTCAGAACCGGCGAGGATGTGTCCAATCCCTTTGTCCCGATCATCATGCTCAGTGCCCACTCGGAGCGCAAACGCATCATCGCCGCACGCGATGCGGGGATAACGGAGTTCTGCTGCAAGCCGGTAACAGCGCGGGAGCTCTATAAAAAGCTGAGCTCCATCATCAATTCGCCGCGCCAGTTTGTCAGAACCGCCACCTATTTTGGCCCGGATCGCCGCCGCCATGATGACGAGCATTATAGCGGCCCCTTCCGGCGCAAGACCGACGAGGGCCGCGAGGCGAAGGCGGCCATGCCCGAGGAAAACCCCAGTGCCCTGAAAACCCTGGACTTTACATAACAGGCTTGTCTTTGGCCGTTTTTCCCGGTTGCGCTCCATGTTATTTTCATGCCCCCCAGAATTTTTATCTCGACAGCATTGACTCTGCGGGATTATCTTCGCTTCAAGGGCGAATCACCAAAGGGCGGGCATGGCCAAGCCAAACTCCACAGCTGGCGTATTGCACATGCATTCCGATGCTGTGCCTGGTGTGCGAAAGCCCTTTTCGGGCCAGGCCGGTGCCTCGGCCCAAAAGACCTCCCGCCGTGGCAAAGCCTTCAAGTCTGGCAAGAAATGGCCCGGCGGGGAAGGCGCTGAGGCCCTTCAGCAGACCGGAGCGGAAGCGCGCCTGGCGATTGCCATTGTCATTTTCTTTGTCATTGCCTTCATTCTCGTCATCGGGATGAAACTTTTGCAAGAGCGCCGCGCCGCTCTGGCGGATTCGGTCTTGTCGCAGGCCTATGCAACCGCCAACCTTGCCGAGCAGGTGCAAACCCGGCTTGCCGGTATCGAAAGCTATGCCAGCGCTGCCGCGGTGTCCCTGGAAAGCGTCAGGCCTGGCCAGCGCAAGGCCCTGGCGCGCAATCTGCTGGCGAAACTCGCCTCCAGGCCCGCCGTGGCCGGTGCGGCGCTTCTGACGGCCAGCGGCAAGGTCGGCATGCAGGCAGGCAGCGAGGCCAGTTTTGCGCCGCTCGTCGCCACCATGCCGTCATGGCAGGGCAAGACATCCGGTCCATTTTACCAGTTCGGAAAAGCCGCGGACCGGGTCCATTTTTACCTGGTCACGGCCATGCATTCCGGCGCCAGTCCGGCCTATCTGGCGATCGAGCTGTCCGCCACATCGCTGCTGCCCCGTTTGTTGCGCAATGATGGCGTGGTCATGCTTGTCAACCGGTCCGGCGCGCCTGTTGCGGGCAATCAGGGCGCTTTGCCGCGATCGCTGATGACGGCGCTGTTGCCGGAGATCCGGTCGCTCGGTGCCGGCAATGCCAATCGCGCCATGAGCGGGTTCCAGCTTCGTGATGCGGCAGGCAGGCGTTATGTGGTGGGCGCGTCTGCGCTTCCGGGCGGCTTGTTGACCCTGCTGCGCGTCAAGCCGCTTGCCATTGACGGGGCGGCGTGGCGCCGCACCCTGACATTCTTTGTGCTGATGACCATAGCGCCCTTGCTGGTTGCCGGGGTCCTGTGCGTGGTTCTGCTGGTGCAGGTGGACACCCTCAGGTCGGCGAGGCGGGCCCTGGCCGACAGTGAAAAGCGGTTCCGGCTGGCCCTGGAATACGCCCGCGGCGGGGTCTGGGACTGGGACCTGGAATCCAACCGCGTGTTTGTCACCGATTCCCTGGCGCAGATCTTCAATTTGAAAAAGGGGGCGACCGTTCCGGTTTCGGAGTTTCTCCGCCTGGTCCATCCCGATGACCGCAAGGCGCTGTACGAGGCGATGAAGGCCGCGCCGCAAGCTGGCGATGTGGACATTCAGTTCCGGGCGGCCAATCTGCCCATATGGCTGCATGCCAGAGGGCGTCCGTGGGGCGCTGAGGGCGCCGCCGCGACCGGGCGTGTTGTGGGGGTCGCCATCGAAATTACCCAGCAAAAGGAAGGCCAGGCGCGCGTTCATGCGGCCGAAAACCGGTTGCGCGCGGCGCTGGAATCCATGTCGGAATCCTTCGTTGTCTGGGATGTCAAGCGGCGCCTGGTGCTGAGCAATCGCAAGTTCAGCGATTTCTTCAATATCGATCCGTCCCTCCTGCGCCCCGGCACCACCTATGAAGCCCTGGAACGGGCAGCGGACCCGGCCATCAAGTCTGCCCATGAAGGGGCCGCCGACGGCGCCATAGAGCTGGAGCTGACCGACGGCCGCTGGGTCCACCTGTCCGAGCGGCCAACCCAGGATGGCGGGCTGGTGAGCATTGGCACGGACATCACGGCCTTGAAAATGCAGGAACAATTATTGCTGCGCAAGGAAAAGGACTTGCGCGAGCTGGCGCGCAATTACGAGCAGGAGAAGTTCCGCGCCATCGAGGCCAACAGCGCCAAGAGCGAGTTTCTCGCCAACATGTCGCACGAATTGCGCACGCCGCTCAACGCCATTAACGGCTTTTCGGAGATCATGCTGAACGAGATGTTCGGGCCGCTGGGGGATCCGCGCTACAAGGAATATGTTTCCGACATTCTCAGCAGCGGCCAGCATTTGCTGACCCTGATCAATGACATTCTCGACATGTCCAAGATCGAGGCGGGCAAGCTCAGCCTGCAGACCGAAACCGTGTTCGTGGATGAACTGATCGAGCAAAGCATGCGCATCATGCGCGGCCGTGCCGAGGAGAGCGGCTTGACCCTGCAACGGGATGTTGGCGACTTGCCGCAAATCGAGGCCGACCCGCGTGCCGTCAAGCAGGTCATCCTCAATCTGCTTTCCAATGCCATAAAGTTCACGCCAGAAGGCGGCACGGTGACCCTGACAGCCCGGGAAGAGAAGGGCGGCGTCCGCTGCACCGTCACCGATACCGGCATCGGCATTCCCGAGGACCAGTTGCCGCTGATCTGCAAGCCCTTCGTGCAGGTGGAAAACCAGCATTCCAAGAGCCACAAGGGTTCGGGGCTTGGCCTGGCCCTTTCGCATTCGCTGGTGCGCCTGCATGGCGGCACCTTCGAGATCACCAGCGAAGAAGGCGTGGGCACCACAGTCACGTTCTGGCTGCCTGCCGTGGCCGCAGAGCAGGATGGCGAAGACGGCGACGGGCCATCAGGCTGACAGGGCGGGTTTTCAGTCAATAGGTAAAGTCAATATCCTCAAGAGCGGGCATGATGAGGCGGGCCATTTTGATTTAAGCATTGTTCCAGGCCGTGTTTGCAAAGCCGGTATTGTGCTCATGATGCAGCATCAGCGTCGACAGGCGCAATTTCCGGTGCGTCCTTATTGTCATTGGCCAATGCCCACAATTTCGGCCAGATGTCTTCAGGATTGCCGATGTCATGAGCGCACAAATCAAAAAACTTGTCGGCTGCTGGATCACCAAAATGGATTGCTTTTGCCTGACCCGCATAGTTGGTCCATAAAGTAAGGAACAGGGCGGGGCCGTATTTGTAGGCAATATTCAGGTCAAAGTTTGCGGCAGCGCGCAGAATATGTCGCATTTGCGCGTCTGAAAGTGTGCCATGACGCACAATGCCGTTGCCGTCTGGCACATCAGGGGCATAATTATTCTTCAGGAGCGCCGCGCCTTGCGCACGCAGCACAACACAGGTGCCAAAGGCGGCTGCCGAGACCTCATCAAGAATCTGGTGTTGTGCTGGCGATAAATCGTGTTTTTCCTTGGGTGGGGTTTTCAAACCCAGGCGGCTAACCGCCAGATGATAGGATTCATGCGCCAATGTGTTTGTGGTGGCTCTGGGACGCAAGCCATAACGCAGGCTGTTATAAAAAGACAGGCGAAAAGTGCGGCCCAGCATGAGGTAGCGCTTTTGGCGGGAGACGCCCGTCTTTTCCGGTGTGTAATAAAGGCGAATATCATACCGGCGTTTGGAGGCGTTCTTCCATGTCGCCTGACTTTGTGCCGCGAAGGCTGATGTGTAAGCCTTAGCAAAGTCCTGCTCAACACCAGCTTTGTTAAATTTTACATTATTGCCATAAAGCGTCAGTGAAACAAGGTTGTTCGATGCTTGTGCAAGAACGGTCTTTGGGTCATGTTTCAGCATAGGGGAGCCCGGTATGAATGTCAGCGTGCTGTAAACCGGCAAAATGCCGCCGCCCCCTATGCTTATGGCATTGACAGTGTAGCCATTCTTGGTGGCTTGTTTAACGGAACTCCTGCTGATGCTTCCATTGCTCATGGTGGTTTTTGGAAGACTGGCCGTTGCCGCGCAGCTTGCAAGCAACAGGCTTGTCAATGCAATCCACGGGAAGATCATGGACTTTACCGGCATCAAGCATGGTGTTTTCATCTCTTGCCCTCACATGTTATTTCCCGGACTGGCCACGCAATCCGGGAAATGCTGTTGAAGGTTTGTACTCTTTGAATGTTCAGCTTAAAAGCAAAGCTGCACATTTGGCAGCGGTCCAGACGGGCAATTGCTCATGGTCCACACCGATCCGCCAGCCCCCAAAATGGTTTCTCCCATTTTGGCTGTAACCATGATGGTATTGACGCCTGACTCTACTCCTATAGTTGTTGGCGCTAAATTCATGCTTATTTCCTGGAATGTGCCTTGTATGGATGCAATCCAGTTCTGTATAGCGGTTGGTGAAGCGGCAACAAGGTTGTTGCCCTGTTTGGTCCACGCGAAAGATGAAGCTGCAACTGTTTGACCGGAATCCGTTTTCAAGCTGAGCGTGAATGATCCATTTTTGAAGAAAAATAACTGTAGTTCCATCCAGAGACATTGCAAAATCGTTGAAGTTTACAGCTTCTGCAGCCGTCAAACCTGTTAAAACATTGTCAAAAATTACATCAACACTTCCTCCTCTATATGGACATGTGTCCTGTTGACTCTGCGAGCCAGCACTGCACAAATCTGGGTCAGGAGGTTCAAATTTGATAATGACCTTCTGCGTAGCACATCCTGATAGCATTATGAACGCGCCCAACATTATAGCCGGTATCGTTTTTTTCAATGTTGTTTTCATAATAAGCCTCCCTATCGTTTTGCGTGTAAATCGGGAGGAGCATATCTGAATAGGGGGGGGCGCAACCATAAATTACGCCAAACACGTTTAGCGGGAATTTAAATGGGAACAGAAAGCCATCCTTAGGCACCGCATTTCAGAAAGAAAAAGGCTAACACCCGAGTTTACTGCGGCGGTGGTGGCAGATGGCGCCGGTGCGGCGTTCCCTGGCGGTGCATGCTGGCGGCCTGCAAGACCCGGCGGCGGGTCTGCGGGTCCAGATCCCGCAAAATGTCCAGCATCAACTTTTGTGCGAACTGCTGTTGCTCATTGTCGAGCAGGCGCTGGCGGGCAAAGGCCTTCTCGATGGCCTCTTCATCCCAGTGGTCGGCGGTGAGCAGGCGGATGATCTCCAGGCGGGTCTGCCTGATCTCGCGAAACAGTTTTCTGTGCGCCATGGTGGCCTGCCGTGCCGCGCGCACTGCCTTGCGGCGTTGTGTTTCCGGCAGGTTGTGCATGAACCGTTGCGGGCTGAACCGCAGGTTTGCCGCCATCCTGACAGGGGCCGGGCGCCAGTGGTCTGGCGGGCCATGCCGCCATCCCGCGAAAGCCGCACCGGCGAGCGTGCCCAGGATCAGCAAATTGAGCGCCAAAGAGGCCAGCAGGGCAATGGCAAGGGTCTGTCTGGACAGGCTCATGAGGATGCATCCTCAAGACCGGCGATGCTGTCGCCATTGCCAAAGGCCATGGCAAGGATCTCGCTGGAACTGGCCTTGTCCAGGGCGCTGGCATAACCGGCATAACCGCCCATAAATCCGAATATCAGCAGCAGCGCCATCAGCAGGCCAAGCGCTGGCGCAGGGCCCGCCCGGTCTGGCATCAGGCTTGCCAGCAGGCTGAGCCAGGCAGCCGGCCGCCGGGCAGAGGCCTTGCGTGTGCGCATGACCTGGTCAAAGTCACGCAAGATTCGCTCTTCGAGGGCGGTGTGCACCTTCTGCACCGGCGCCAGTGCCAGGGCGGCATCAACATCGCTTTCAGGCTGCAGAATGCGCCGGGCGGTTTGCGGGTGCTGTCGCAGAAAGGCTGCGGCCTGTGCACGCACCGCGTCTGGCCAGCGCTCAAGCGCCGCCCCATAAGCGAGCGCATGGCGGGCAAAGTCCTGTTCGCTCATCTCCATCATCAATCCTCCAGCAGCATGGCGGCGTCTTCCGCCAGCCTTTTGCGCAAGCCTCGCCGGCCGCGGGCGAGCAGGGATTCCAGCGCCTCGACACTGATCTCCATTATGGCGGCAGCGTCTATATTGCTGATCTGCTGCAAATGGCACAAGGTCAGGGCGGCGCGCTGGCGCGGCGGCAGCCCCATGATGGCATTTTGCACATGCTGGCGCCTTTGCGCGTCGATCAGGCCCCGTTCCGCGCCGGGGGCGTTGCTGTCCGCGCGCTCGGGCAATTCGCCGGGGTAAACCTCACGCTTGCGCCGCAGGCGGTCATAGCAGAGATTGATCGCAACCCGGTGCATCCAGGTTTCAAACCGCGCCTTTCCCGGCTGCCATTTGGCGGCATTGATCCAGACCTTCATGAACACCTCCTGTGCCACATCCTCCGCTTCCGTGGCATCGCCCAGCATGCTGCGCGCCAGGTTGAGCATTTTGGGCAAATGGCGGTGCATCAGCATGGCGGCGGCGCGCTGGTCGCCTTCGCCGATGCGCCGCACCAGATTTGCGTCAGGGTCAACAGCCTTTTCCGCCTCTGCAGCGCCTTGCAGCATGTCATTGTCGCCCATGTGTGCAGCATAACGGGAAAAGCAGGCCGTGTCGTGCATGGCGGCGCCGGGCCATATCGCGGCATGCATACAGCCCGGCACGCCTGCGGCTATGGTTTCATGCCCTTCATCATGCCCGGGCGCGGCGCGCTTTGGATTTCCTTGCGGGTCACCTTGCCATCGCCATTGAGGTCAAAATGCGCGAACAGGGGGCCGCGCTGGGCCACAAATTCGGCCCGGGAAATCCGGCCATCCTTGTCGGTGTCCATTTTTTCCCGGGCTTCCTTGCGCTTGGCCATGAATTGCTGGCGGCGGAGTTTTTTGTCATCAGGGCTTAAATAGCCATCGCCATTGGCATCCATGTGCGCAAACATCCGGCTTTTCGCCGCCTTGTGCTCTTCCGCCGAGATGGTGCCATCGCCATTGCTGTCCAGGCGCTGGAACAGCGGATCCGGCGCGCTGGTGAACTCGGCCAGGGAGATTTTGCCATCCTTGTCGGCGTCCAGGGCCATATGCCGGTCTGCGCGCCGCTCGGCACGGTGCATTTTGCGCATATAGCGGTGTTTCTTCTGCATCAGCCGGGCCTCGGCGTCTTCCAGATAACCGTCCTTGTTGCGGTCCAGCCGGTCAAACATTCTGGCCCGGTGTGCCTGGTCTTCATCGCCGGTAATGACACCGTCGCCATTGCTGTCCAGGCGATCAAACATCATCATTGGCCTTTCGCCATGATGGCCGGCCATCCCGGCCATGGGGCCGTGCGGCATGGCGGGTGCATCCATGTGCGCCAGCGCCGTGCTTGCGGCCAGTGCGCCAGACATGAGGGTGATCAGAAAAACGGCTTTCATTATGTGCTCCTTGATGATTGCGCCCCGGGCAGATACTCCAGCACTCTTTCAACGATCCGGCGCGCCGAACCTGTCGCGGGCTTACATTACGATTTGGTCAGCAAGACGGGTGACCCCGGCTTGCGCGCGGGCAAGGGTGTTTTCCAGGCTGTCAAAGTCTCTGGTTTCGGCGCGGCGGGCCAGCAAGGCCTGCACAGGGGCGGGAAATGGCGGCTGCATGCCTGACGCAGGCAAACACAGGCGCAGGCTCTGCATCAGGCCGGATTGCAATGTGAAGGCCCGGTCCAGCACCTGCCGCGCTCTGGCCCTGGCGTCCGGACTCAAGGCCTGATGGCCGCAAATGCCGATAAACTGGCGCAGCAATTCGGTTTCCACGAGGCCGCCCGGGGCATGTTTGAGGTCCCAGGGGCCGGCGCTGGCAAATTCTTCACGCAAACGGCGGCGCATGTCGGCAACATCCCGGGCCATGACCTTGACGTCGCGATCCTGTTTCAGGATGCCGGCAATGGCTGCAGATATGGTCCGGGCAAAGGCGTTTGAGGAGGCATGGATGGGGCGGGCGCGGCCAAGCGCCAGGATTTCCCAGCTCCAGGCGCTTTCGCGGTAATATGTCCTGAAGCCCGGCCAGCTTACCGCCACCGGCCCGGCACGGCCCGAGGGGCGCAGTTTCATGTCTATGCTGTAAAGCGCGCCTTCGCGGGTCTGGGCGCTCAGGGCATTGATCAGACGCCGGGTAAAGCGGGCAAAATAGAGGCCGGAATTCTCCGCTTCCGGGGCCGTGGCGCCGCTGTCATAGAGCACCATGAGATCAAGGTCAGAGCCTTCATGCATGGTTTGCGCGCCCAGCGAGCCCATGCCCAGCACGGCCCACTGGCCGGGCTCCGGGCCAAAGCGGCTGCGCATTTGCGCCATGCAGGCTTCGGCCAGCACGCCAATGGCGGCGCCGGCAAGAGCGCTGTAACTGCGCGCGGCGTCCTCGACACCGGCCCTTGCGGTCAGCACTTGCACACCAATGCGCAGGCGTTCCTCCAGCGCCGTGCGCCGGATGGCATCCAGCAGGGCTTCGAAAGGCAGATCATCCTGCGCGCATTGGGCCAGGCGTCTGGCACCAAGCTCCGGATCATCGGCGATCGGCATGGAAAAGCCGGGGTCCAGCATGGCATCGAGCACGCTGACCCGCCGGGAGAAGGCCAGGGCCAGACGCGGCGCGGTGTTCAGCAGGTCAACCAGCGTCTGCAGGACCTCCGGGCGGGCGCACAACAGCGACAGGGTTTGCACCCCGGCATTGAGGTTTTCGAAAAACCGCGCAAACACCGTGAAGGCATGATCCGGGCTGCCGGTTGCGGCCAGCGCATTGACCAGGGCCGGGCCGAGCCGCGTCAGCAGGGCCCGCGCCCGTTCGGTGCGCGTGGCGCGCACACTGCCGCCATGCCAGGCGCGCATGCGCTCAAGAAAGACGTGCGGGGCTTCAAAGCCCTTTTCGCGCAACGCCGCCAGTGTAGCCGGGTCATCTTCGACGCCTGTGAACACCAGCGAGCCAGCCTCTGTGGCCAGGGGGGCGCTGTGCGCAAACAGGCGCGCATAACAGCTGTGGACCTGGCGGAAGGCCCGCTGCATTTGCGCATCAAAGGCGGGCAGGTCCGGGGCACCGCACAGCGCGGCAATGGCGGCGCGTTTCTGCTCGTCCCGGGGCAGGGTATGGGTTTGCTGGTCATAGAGCATTTGCGCACCATGTTCGGCACGCCGCAACAGCCGGTAACTGGCGCACAGCCCGGTTGCGCTGTCCTCGTCGATATGACCGGCGTCTGCAAGCGCCTTGAGGGCGGCGCAGGTCTGCGCCACGCGCAGGTCCGGATCACGGCCGCCGAGGATGAGCTGCTGGGTCTGGGTGAAGAACTCGATTTCACGAATGCCGCCGCGCCCCAGCTTGACATCGTGCCCGGCCGCCGCAAAGCCGCTTTTGTGCAGGGAGACATGGATTTGCCGCTTCATGGCATGAATGTCCTCAATGGCGGCAAAATCCAGCGACCGCCGCCAGATGAAGGGCTGCAATTCCGCCAGGAAGGCCTTGGCCGCCTGGCGGTCGCCAGCGCAGCAGCGGGCCTTGATCAGGGCTGCGCGTTCCCAGTTCTGGCCTCTGGTTTCGTAATAGACGCGCGCTGCCGTGGTCGAAACCACCGGGTTGGTGGAGCCAGGGTCGGGGCGCAGGCGCATGTCGGTGCGAAACACATAACCGTCAGCCGTCACGAAAGAGAGCAGGCGCACCAGCGGGCGCACCAGCCTGGCGGTGGTGCGTTGCGGGTCCCTGCCAAGCCAGTCCGCCCCGGTTTGCGGGTTGAAGAAGAGGGTGAAATCCACATCCGAGGAATAGTTCAGCTCGCGGGCGCCAAACTTGCCCATGGCGATCACGAACAGGCCGGGCAGGGGGCCGCTGTCCGCATCGGTTTCAAGTGCGGGCAGCATGCCGCGTGCCTGCAAATCCCGGGCGGCGCCGTGCAGCGCGGCCTGCATGGCCGCATCGGCAAAGGCGCTCAACTGTGCCGTCACCTCCTCCAGCTCCCAGACGCCGCCAATATCGGCCAGCGCCACCAGGAGATGCATGTCCGCCTTGGCCAGGCGCAGGCTGCGCTCCAGCTCTTGCAGCGTCCCGGTGCGCCCGGCGGCGCGCACGCGTTCACAAATCTGCGCGCTCACCAGTTCCGGCGCCTGTTCGCCAAGGCTCTCCGGAATGTGCGGGCGCCGCGCCATCAGGGTGCGCAGATAGGCCGAATGCCGCCCGGCAAAGGCGCACAGGTCTGCCAGGGGTCTGTCAAGGCGGGCGGTGAAGGCGGGCGGGCTCACAGGTCTGGGCTGTCTTTTGCAGGCTTGGATCTTGGCGGGCGCGCCGCCGGAAACAGCAGGGCAATATGCAGGCCCGGGCCGGGTGCGTTGCCGTCTGCGTTGCCGTCACTGCCGCCAGGCCCGTCGCTGACCACCAGTTCGGCGCCATGGGTCTTGGCGACGGCGCGCACCAGCGCCAGGCCCAGGCCGCTGCCGGGCATGGAGCGGCTTTTTTCGAGGCGCACAAAGCGTTCGAAAATGGCCTCGCGCTTGTCTTTGGGCACGCCCGGCCCGGTGTCGGTGATCGAAATGGCGATGCGGCCATCGCGCTGGCGGCGCAGGCGCAGCGCCACCGCGCCGCCCCTGGGCGTGTATTTGAGGGCATTGTCCAGAAGGTTGGAGATGGCCTGGGCGAGCAATCCCTTGTCAGCCCGGATCAGCAGGCCCTTTTCGCATTGCACCTCGAAATCCAGGCCCTTGTCTTCGGCCACGGGCGCAAACATTTCGGCCAGATCATAGATCAGCGGCGCCGGGTCCATGCGGTCAAAGCGCTGGCGCTGTTCGCCCGCCTCCAGCCGGGCAATGCGCAGCACCGCATTGAAGGTTTCAAGCAGGGCTTCGGCATCGTCCAGGGTGCGCTGCAAC
>JALWUB010000463.1 GCA_026993275.1 Robiginitomaculum sp.
TGGCGGGATTTCTTCTTTGATCCGGCCAAGCCCCTGAGCGCAAAATATCTGATCGATTATCTGGACTGGATGAAATACGCCTATCCGATCTTTTTGCTGCAATTGCCGTTTGTGACCTGGGTCCTGTTCACGGCCTTCAAGCCCGAGCACAAGACCCTGCGCCGCGCCGTGGCCAAACTGCGCAAGCAAATCGAACAGCAGGGGCCGGTCAAGGGCGGCGACTGGGCCGCCATCGTCATCTTCCTGCTGACCCTGGCGGGCTGGATCACGCTGTCGGGCACGCTTGGGCTTGGCATTGTTGCCATATTGGGCAGCGCTTTGTTTCTGATTGTCGGGCTGGTGCGCTGGAATGACATGAATTCCGGCGTCAACTGGGGCGTGGTGCTGATTTATGCAGCGACGATTTCCCTCGGGGTGGAAATGAAGGATTCCGGCGCGGCGGAATGGCTGGCGCAAAGTTTCCTGCACGCCTTGCAGCCTCTGCACATGGATCATGGCCTGCCCCTGTGGGCCGCCTATACGGCGTTGACCACCATGGTCGCCAACACCATGTCGGCGGGCGCGGCGGTGGCGGTGCTGGGGCCGATTACCCTGCACACGGCGCAGATTGCCGGGGAAAGCCCGATCGAACTGGGCTTCATCACTGCCATTTCCACCTCGTTTGCCTATTTTACCGCGGCGGCGCAGCCGGCCTTCGCCATTGTCTATGCCTCGGGATATTTGCGCACCGGGGATTTTCTCAAGGTCGGCTGGCGCATGGGCATTGTCTCCGCGCTCATTTTGCTGCTGGCGGCGCGGTTTTACTGGCCTTTGCTGGGGGTGTAAGCGCAAAGGGGTTTTGATAAGATGGCGAAAGGGGAGGCGGGTATGCAAGCTGCCAAGACGTTCGGGCAATTCTGGTCGCTGCGCTCGCTCGTCCTGTTCATGCATGACCGCCGCTGGCTGATCGCCACCCTCATCTTCGCCGCCGTGCTTTATTTTGTGCCGCCGCCCGAAGGCCTCAGCCGCGAAGGCCAATTGGTGCTGATCATTTCGCTCTCGGCGGTCATCCTGTTCGTGACCGAGCCGGTGCCGCTGCCGACCGTGGCGCTGATGATCATTGTGGCGCAGGTGCTGGTTCTCGGCCTGGATTCGGGCAGGGTCGCGCGCTCGCTGATGAGCGATTCGGTCCTCTTCATCATGGGCTCGCTGATGCTGGCTGTGGCCATCGTCAAGCAGAAACTGGACAAGCGCATTGCCTATCTGATCGTGCAGATGACCGGCACCGGCGTGTTCCAGATCTGTTTTGGCGTCTCGCTGGTCTGCGGCGTGCTGGCCTCGATCATCGGCGAGCACACCGTGGCGGCGATGATGCTGCCGGTGGCGCTGACGCTGATCTCGCTGACCTCGGATGATCCCAAGGAGATCAAGGGGCTGGCCGCGGTGTTGCTGTTCTCGATTTCCTATGGCTGTGCCATTGGCGGCATCGGCACGCCGTCGGGCGGAGCCCGCAACGCCATCATGATCGGCTATTGGAAAGACTTCTTCTTTGACCCCGCCAATCCCGAAACCCGCAAATTCCTGGTCGATTATGTCGGCTGGATGAAATACGCCTATCCGGTCTTTCTGTTGCAATTGCCCTTTGTGACCGGGATTCTGTTTTCGGTGTTCCGCCCCGAGCGCAAGAATTTGAAACGGGCGGTGGCCAGATTGCGCAAGCAGATCGAGGAGCGCGGCCCGATGCGGGGGCGCGACTGGAGCGCTGTTGTCATTTTTCTGGCCACGCTGATTGGCTGGATTGCCCTGTCGGAACAGATCGGCCTGGGCACGGTGGCGCTGATGGGCGCAATTTTGTTTCTCTCGGTCGGCCTGGTGCGCTGGCAGGACATGAATAGCGGCGTCAACTGGGGTGTGGTGCTGCTCTATGCGGCGACCATATCACTGGGTGTGGAAATGAAGGCGTCCGGGGCCGCGGAGTGGGTCGCCACCAGCTTTCTGGACATGCTGGGCCCGGTGCATATGGACCATGGCCTGCCCCTGCTGGCGGCCTATACCGGCCTGACGACGGCGGTGACCAACACCATGTCCGCCGGTGCGGCGGTGGCCGTGCTGGGCCCGATTGCCTTGCGCACTGCCGAACTGGCCCATGAATCGCCGCTGACCTTGGGCTTTATCACCGCCATTTCCTCGTCTTTCGCCTATTTCACCGCCGCGGCGCACCCGGCGTTCACCATTGTCTATGCCTCGGGCTATTTGCGCGCCGCCGATTTTTTCAAGGTGGGCTGGCGCATGGCGGTGATGTCGGCGCTGATCTTGCTGCTGGCGGCATGGCTGTATTGGCCCATGCTGGGCACGTGACACAATGACAGCTTGCTTCACAGGGATTGAACACGCATCATGAACACCGATATTGAGCAGACCGGCATGTTTGGACGAAAGGAAAGGGGCGCCTGATGTCTGAATTTGAATTTGACAGTGATTTGCAAAGCGATGCCCCGGCGCGCTTTCAAATCCTGGTTTGCATTGATGGCTCGGATGAATCCTATTCCGGCCTGCGCTATGCGGTGCGTGTCGGCTCCGGCAATACGGCGGACCTGACCCTGCTTTATGTGCGCCCGGTGGACCAGGGCCTGCGCTCTGGCGGCCTGCAAATGCGCGTGGCGCGCGAGAACATGCTCAAGTGGGGGGTGGAGCTGCCTGGCACCAAGGCGTTGCGCCGCGGCCGCGACATGCTGGTCGAAATGGGCTTCATGGCCGATGACTGGAAAGAGCAGATCGTCCATACCGACACGGTGGGTGATCCGCTGGGCGACAACACCACCATTTACATCAATGACGACGGCGCCCGGATTTCGCTCAAGCTGATGGTTTCGCCCTCGGTGGAGCGCGGCATTCTGGATGAGTGCGACATTGGCGATTACGACCTGGTGATCATTTCCATGGCCGAAAGCGCCGAGGCAAAGAAGCATGCCGGTTATATCTCGCCGGCAACCACCTTTACCGTGGCCACGCAGCACCGCGGCACGGTGCTGGTGGCGCGCGAGCTGGAGGAAGACCACGGCCATTTCATGTGTGTTGATTTTACCGAAAAATCGACCCAGGCCGCGGTCAAGGACGCCCGCCTGGCGGCGCGCTGCCATTGCCCGGTCTATCTCTACACCGTGGCCAGGGACGAAAGCGAATGCGAAACCGCCAGGGCGGTGATTGCCCGCGCCCGGGCGGCGATCGAGGCCGAGGGCCTGGCCGTTGCCGGCGAGGACATTGATATTGGCGACCCGGTGGAGTGCATCGTCGGCAAGGGGCGGCGTTATTCACTCATCGTCATGGCCGATTCCTCGGTCAAGGGCCTGCGCCGCTTCTTTCAGACCTCGGTCGCCTATGAGGTGCTGACCAAGGCCGCCAATTCGGTGATGATCGTGCGCTGATCCGCTCTTTTGCTATTCAGGCATTCACTTCACTTGAAGAGGCGCGTGCCAAACCCTCTTGGCACCATCCCTTGCACCACATTCCGTATGCAACTCTATGCCCTGGGGGACTGTGGCAGGTCTTGCGCCCTGCAGAAAAGCGGCCGCCCCGTCTGAACCGCGGCAATCCTGGGTCCCTCGGATTGTTTGCGATTGCGCGTCAGACATGGCGGCCGTGAAGACATGATAACACATTTGCGCGCCAGGAGCACGAAGATTATGCAAGGGCTGCAAATCATGCCTGCAAACGCTTGTGAATTGGCCGGGCATGCGCTATGTCGGCGCGCTTGGCGGGTCAGCACCCGCCTCCCGTGTTTTCATATCACAAGGATGAGGCTGATGGCCGTCCCCAAAAGTAAAATCACCAAGTCGCGCCGTGGCATGCGCCGCAGCCACGACAAGCTGAGCGCCGCCAGCTATATCGAAGATGCCGATTCTGGCGAACTGCGCCGTCCGCACCATATCGACCTGAAAACCGGCATGTATCGCGGCCGCCAGATTCTGGAGCCCAAGGAATAGCCCTGCGGCAATCCTGCACAGGACCTGCGCTTGCATCCGTGATATGGCCTCCTTTCAGGCCCCGGACCCGTCACATGGCGGGGCTGCAAGGGGGCCGCAAGATACGGGGCGGAACGGCACGCCATGCAAGAGGACTATCTGGGCAATCCACTCAGCCCCTGCACGGAGCAGACATTAAGCGGCATCAATGATTTTGTGTCCGGCTTTCTGGGCTATGAAAGCCAGATCGCCAATATCCTGACAGCCGCAGACGAGGCCCCGGACCATTGCCTGGCCAACACCTATGCGGCGATGATCTGGATGTTCCTGGAATCGCCGCAAGGGCCTGCAAAGGCTGAGCCCTATCTGCGCCGCGCCAAGGATGCCGCTGCCAGGACCGGGCGCCGCGAGCGCATGGCCTGCCAGATGGTTGCCACCTGGCACCGGGGCGATGTCCCTGCGGCGCTGGCCATTGGCGACCAGATTGCCGCGGCGTTTCCGCGCGACCTGGCCATGGTCAAGCTGCATCAATACCTTGATTTCAACCGTGGCGACGCCCCCTCAATGCTGCGCATCGCCCGGGCGGTGATGCCCCACAGCGAAGACATCGCGCACATGCACGGCATGGCAGCCTTCGCCTTCGAGCAATGCCATTTGCTTGACGAGGCGCAACGGGCCGCGGAAACCGCGATCCGCATGAAACGCAAGGAGCCCTGGGCCCAGCACGCCCTCGCCCATGTCATGCTGACCCGGGGCCAGATCGGCGCCGGGGCGCGTTTTCTGGAAGACATGCGCGATACCTGGGACAATCTCAATTCGTTCATGTATACCCACAACACTTGGCACCTGGCGGTCTTCTATATCAGCCAGGGCCGCCATGACGCGGCGCTGGCGCTCTATGACGGCCATTGCTGGGCGCGCGAAAAGGACTATTCCCAGGATCAGGCCGGCGCTGTCTCCCTGCTGTTGCGGCTGGAACTGGCCGGGGCCGATGTGGGCAGCCGCTGGCATGAGCTTGGCGCATATTTGCGTGCCCGCGCGCACGACACCACCTTGCCGTTCCTGAGCATGCACTATCTCTATGGCCTGGCCCGGGCCGGGCGCGAGGAAGCAGACACACTGATGCAGGCGGTGCGCAGGCGCGCACAAACGGCGGCCAATGGCGAGCGCGCAGCCTGGCGCCATGTTGCCGTGCCTGCCTGTGAGGGCCTGCTGGCGCATGCCCGCGGCGATTATGCCCAGGCCATCACACGTCTTGGCCCGGCTCTGCCGCGCATGATGGAAATTGGCGGCAGCCACGCCCAGCGCGACCTGTTCGAACAGGTCCTGCTCGACAGCCTGATCAAGGATGAACGGCTGGTGCCCGCTCAGCAAATGCTGGAAATGCGCCGCCGCAGCGACCCGGACAGCGTGCCGCTGAACCGGGCACTGGCGGAGGTTTACCGCAAACTTGGTCTTGACGCCGAAGCCGCCAGGGCGGCCCGGCGGGCGGAGTCAGCGCTGTCAGGAGCCCAGTGACTTCAGATAGGCAATGACGTCGCGGCGGTCCTTTTCGTTCTTCAGGCCGGGAAAGAACATCTTGATCTTGGGAATCATCGTCTGCGGCCCTGCCAGATACGTGTCCAGCGTGGCTTCATCCCAGACCTTGCCGCTTTTGCCAAAGGCCACCATTGCCGGGCTGTATTTGTAACCGGCCAGCGAACCCGGCGTGCGCCCGACAACGCCAAACAGGCTGGGGCCGACCTTCATCTGGCCCTTCACCACACTGTGGCAGACCCGGCATTTGTTGAACACCAGCTTGCCGGCAGCCGGATCGCCCGCCGCATCATCGGCCAGCGCCGCGGTGCCACCGAGGGTCAGGGCCGCAACGCCGCCCGCAATCATCAAGGAAAATTTGCGCATGAGTCTATCCTTCACTCGTTTGAATCGATCGTGCCCGGCCCCGATTATGCCCCTCAGGGTTTGAACAGCGGATGAATAGGACTCGGCGCGGGGCCATGCAAGCGCACCACGCAGCCTGCGCAAAAGCGCCGTCCGGCAGCATGCCAGCGCACTGGCCCGCTTGCCGGAGCCAGAACCCTCCCCGCCTAATCGTCCGATTTGGCGGCAAACTCTTTTTGCAGGTCGGTCACATAGGCCGTAAGCGCCGCCAGCTTTTCCGAATCCCACGGCAGCGGCTTGGCTTCCATCGGCTGTTCCATGCACAATTGCACCATGGTCTCGGCAGTGATCTTTTTCAGGCCGTAAATGTCCTTGCCCATGGCGACATAGTGCGGATAGGGCTTTTTGAAGGTTTCCTTGTAGGCCGCCATATTGGTGTGGCAGCTGTTGCAGCTCAGGCCATTGGTGGACAGGGAGGTGTCATCATAGAGCTTCTTGCCCAGCGCCGACAGGGCCGCATGATTGCCCTTGAGCGGGCCCTTATAGTGCTTGGCAAACATGGGGCGCTTGATGTGGCGCGGATTGCCTTCGGCTTCAGCCTCGCCTTCGCCCTTGGCTTCGCCTTCGCCCTCTCCCTTGGCCTCGGCTTCGCCAGAGGCCTTTTGCGCTTCAGCTTCGCCCTCTCCCTTGGCCTCGCCTTCGCCCTTGGCTTCATGCATGGCTTCAGCTTCACCCTTGGCTTCGCCCTCGCCCTTGGCCTCATGTTTGGCTTCGGCTTCACCCTTGGCTTCGCCCTCGCCCTTGGCCTCATGTTTGGCTTCGGCTTCCCCTTCGCCCTTGGCTTCGTGCTTGGCCTCGGCCTCGCCCGCCGCCTGTTCATAGGCCGCAGGCGTGGCGTTCGCGGCATTTATGGCGCTGCCAATGCCGATGCCAGCCACCAGAAACGGTGTCGAATAAAGCAGACCGCGGCTCAGTTTTCCGAGCAGCTTCTGGCGATTATCCTGATGATCCGGCATGATAGACCCCTTTGATAGGCGGCGGTGCGCCGCGATATGTTCATCGACTGGCAGTGTGACACATCACCTGCCTGACCACGGCCAGTGTATGGAGGCGGCTGAGTCCGATCAAGCTTGCAGTCCTGACAGGATAGTCACATTTGCGTGATACGGGCGTGTAAACCATGTGTCTGCGCCGCCATGCCTGCGCAATGGCTCTGCCGCGTGCTTGACAGCGGGCCACGCCCCCGTGCCATTTTCACCGGCAGGACCATGCAGGGTGAAGCCATGACAACCGCGGAAAAGCGCAAACGCCGGTATTGGCTGGCAGGCAATCGCGAACCGGGCCAGGACGAGTTCTTCGTTGCGGCTCTGGATCCGTCGCTGTGGGAGCCGGGCAGCCAGGACGACTGGGACAGCTGCTGGTATACCGGCATGCCGGACCCGGACGTATTCGAGAAGCTGGATGTCCACAAGACCATCAACCACATCCCCGGCAATAACGGCATCACCATCAAGGACAATCTGCACAACACCCTGCTGGCGGCGCGCCAGCGCCTGGCCAGTGCCGCGGATCAGGCGCGCATGGACTATTTCCCGCGGGTTTACGCCATGCCCGGCGACTATCATGCCTTGCAACAGACGGCCTTCGCCAATCCGCAGGCCAAATGGATACTCAAGCCCAAGAACTCCTCGCGCGGCCGTGGCATCGAGGTGCTTGGCGACATTGCCGACGTGCCCCTCGATGACCAGTGGATGGTGCAGGAGTATATCGGCCGCCCGCACCTGATGAATGCGCGCAAATATGTGCTCAGGCTCTATGTGCTGATCACTTCGGTGGAGCCGTTGCGGGTCTATCTGCATCGCGAGGGTTTCGCCAAGCTGGCGTCCGAGCCCTACAACATCCAGGCCCCGGACAACCCCTATGCCCACCTGACCAATCCGGACGTCAACGCCACCAACACCGATGCCGATGCGCCGGTGGTGTTTGTCAGCATTGGCGAATACCGCCAGTGGCTGCGCGATCAGGGCGCGGACGACGACGCCCTGTTTGCCAAAATCCGCGACCTGGTCACCCTGACGGCGATTGCCGTGCGCGAACACATGCGCCAGCGCACCGGCAAGGTTGGGGCGCCGGTGCGCGGCTGTTACGAATTGCTGGGTGTGGACTGCCTGGTGGATGCACAGCTCAAGCCCTGGATCCTTGAATGCAATCTCAGCCCGTCGCTGGAGGTCTGTGCCGGGCCGGAAGATGGCGGCGACACCGAAAGACAGATCAAGCGCTCCATGGTCGCCGACATGGTTTCGTTGCTGGGGCTGAATGCCCCGCCCGCAGTGCGCGAAGGCCTGCCGCCGGAAGAGGTCATCCGCCGCGACGGCGAAGACGAGCTGGCCCGTGCCGGCGGATTTGAGCGCCTGTTCCCGGCCGCGGAGACCGCCGAAGATTATTTGCGGTTTTTCCCGGTGCCGCGCCTGGCCGACGTGACCAGCGTCCGCCAGGTTACCGGCAAGGCCCCGCCGCCGGTCAGGCTGGCGCCGAACCAGACCACCGAAATTGTCTCGCAAGACGAACTGGCGCTCTATTCCGAACGCACCGGCACCCTGTTCACGCCAACGCCGCTGGCCAGCTGGATCTGGCTGAAGGCGGTGGACGGGGCACAACCTGAAGAGATCGCCGCCGAACTGATCGCCTCGCACACCCAGGCCCATGGCGCCCCCGACGCGGCGCAGCAATGGATGATCCGCGAGAATGTCTGGGATGCGCTTTCCAACTGGGCCCAGCTTGGCTTGCTGCGCCGTGCCGGCGAGGAAGCCGCGCCGGCACCGGAACGGGCCAGCACCGGCATGGCGGACACGGCCAGCCGCCAACAGGTGTCGCTGTGCGAAACCGCCATCACGCTGACCAGCTTCTGCCCGGTGGTGGCGGCGCACATGCAAACCCTCTATGGGCCGCTTGCGCGCAAGGACGGCGCGAGCAGTCTCGAGATTGCCATTCACCAGGCCGCGATTGGCTATGCGGTGACAGCCGGGCCGCATCTGGTGGCGGCCGGGCTTGGCCTTGATACGGTGGCGCAACTGGTCAGCCGGGCCCTGTTCGAGCAGGCGGCCAGAACCGCGGCGCACATCGCCGTGGCCGGAACGCTGGTGCCGCTGAACGGCGAAGAGGCGGTGCTGTTTGTCGCCCCGGCGCAGGACAAATGGGAAGACGCGCTGGCCCTGTCCTTCGCCGCCAAGGCAGGCAAGGGCTTTGCTGGCGGCGCCCGGCTTGACCTGCAGACACCAAGGGCCGCCCGTGCCATCGGCTTGCCGGTGCGCCTCGATGCCGCCGACCGCAAGATGGTTGAAACGCAACTGCAAGCGCCGCTGGATGGCACGCGCCAAACCTGGCCCAATGGCCGCAAGGGCGTGCTGACGCCATCACGCATGGCCGGTCTGGAGCGCCCATACAGCCTGCGCGCCATCATCGTGCCCGAGCGCAGTGGCGGCAGCGCCCAGATCGGGGAAAGCGCATCCCACAAGACGCTTGCCGCCTTGCTGGTTTCGGCCTCTGGCCACCGGCGCACGGCGCTGGAGGGGGCTCAGGTCAGCAATCTGAATGACTGGCTGGGCGCCTGCGCGCTGCACGCCATCCGCTATGGCGATCCAGAAGAGGCCGCCGCCAGCCTCGCCCAGGCCCTGGCCCTGTAAGTCAGGCCGGTTTTCCTGCGCCTCTCGGCCTCAGCCTGAGTGAAGTCGAAGGGTGAAGGCGGGCTCCCTCATTGGTTAGACTTCGCTCACCATGAGGGAGGCCATGGCCTGCATGGCCTGTTTTGCTAGCGGCCAAGCCATGAACGGGCCACTTGCAAGCCGGTTTTGGTGCTGCAACAGCCAGTTCCGGACACTTTCGAACCAGATCCGGCCATCAATCAAGCCACTTCAGGCCATATCAAGCGATGAAATGCGGGGACAAGTCCGCGCCTGCCCCCGTTTCAGCGTGCACGCGCATAATCAGTTTGTGCGGGGCCGTCAAAAAGGGCTCTGCACGGACGACTGAGATTGTGAATCAAGGCCCCGCAAGACTTTGCGCCCCTCCAGTTGCGCAAGGGATGCCCCCGTGCGCGCCCCAGACACCCCCTGAATGCCCTTTTTGAGCGGCCAAATACGCCGCTATCCCGGGGGAAAGCGGGAAAAGGGATTTTGGTGCGAGAAAAAAACGGCATAACGGGCCTCGCGCATGTGGTGCATTGGGTTTGAATTTGCCTGCTGGCGAACACCACAAGCTCTTTGCGTGATCTGCTGCAAACCGCCTAGGCCTTCATTTGCACCAGGTAGAGCCCGGCAAAGAGCAAGGACACACCGGCGAGTCTTGGCAGGTCGAGCTGATGCTGCGGCAAGCCTGCCAGGCCGAAATGGTCAACCGCCAGCGACACCAGGGTCTGGCCCACGAAAATGGCGAAGACGACATTGGTGGCGCCGATCCTGGGCATCAGCACCAGCACGGTGGTGACATAAATCACGCCCAGTATGCCGCCAGCGAAAAGATAGGGGGGAAGCGGTTTGAGCTGAGACAGGGACGGCACGCTGATGCCGCGCGCCAGCATCACCGCCAGCAAGGCGATCATGGCCACGGAAAACGAGACCAGGCTGGCCTGCAAGGGGTGGTGAAGCGCCTGCGACAGCCGCGCATTGATCATGCCCTGCACCGTCAGAAAGCCGCCAACGGCAATGGCAATGATGATAAAAAGCGCATTCAGCATAATGGCCCCCTTGATCTGTCAGGACCCGATTATGCAACTCATCAGACACGGATACAATTGCGCGCACTTGAGCAAGGCAAGGGATTTCCCAAACCCGGACTTTGCAAACGTCTGCACAAGCGAATATCCATGGCGGATATGGGGGCCTCTTGCCTGTTTGCATTTGGCCGGAAAAAATGGAACGGTTTTCAGGGGCAGCACACTCTCCTTGCGGGACAGGCGATCATGACCACACCATCACACGCTGTGAACACCAAACGCGAGCGGGCTGCGCCGCGCAAGCCCAGCATTCGCGAAACCAATGAAAAGCGGATCATGGCCGCAGCGGAAGAGGTGTTTGCCCAGGTGGGGTTCAATGGCGCAACCACCGGCGCCATTGCCCGGCTTGCCGGCGTGCCCAAGGCGAATTTGCATTACTACTTTTCCACCAAGGCCGAACTCTACCGGCGGGTCACGGAAGATGTGTGCGAACACTGGCTGGCCGCGGCCCGCGCCTTTGACGAAACCGACGACCCGAAAACCGCCATTGGCGGCTATATCAGGGCCAAGATGGAACAGGCCCGCACGCGCCCGTTTGGCTCCCGGGTCTGGGCGCTGGAGATCTTGCGCGGCGCCCCGGTCATTGACGGCTATCTGCACG
>JALWUB010000464.1 GCA_026993275.1 Robiginitomaculum sp.
AGGGCTCGCGCCCGGCCGCGCTCTTGCCCTGATAGTGCATGTGAAACCGGCAGACGGCGACATAGGGCTCGTGGCTGTATTGTTCCCAATAGAGCCATTCGCGCACCCGGGCCTGATCGTAAGGCGCCTCAGGCAACAGCGCGCTGCCCGTTGCCAGATAGTCGATAATGGCGTTGGACTGGGCCAGGGTGCGGCCATCATCGAGCAGCAGGACCGGCACCTGCCCGGCGGGATTGAGCGCCAGGAAGTCCGGCGTGCGGGTTTCGCCCTTGAGAATGTCCACATCTTCCCAGGCCAGCGGCAGGCCAAGACAGTCCGCCGTGTATTGCACTTTCAGGCAATTGCCCGAAATGCGGTCGCCATAAAGTTTCATGCCAGCCTCGCTTTTTGCTGCCGCGATTTGCCGCGCTGCCATCTGACCAGCCGCCAGCCCAGCAATAGCGCCAGAACAGCGGCATAAACAAGCGGTTTGAGCTGAAACCCCTTGGCCATGAAAATGTAATGGGCCGCAGCCAGAATGGCCGCAGGATAGACGAGGCGGTGCAATTGCTGCCAGCGCCGCGGCCCGAGACGGCGCAGCGCCGCATGGGTGGAGGTGAGGGCCAGTGGCAGCAGCAGGGCAAAGGCGCTCATGCCGAGCGTGATATAGGTGCGCTTGACCAGGTCTTTCCACAATCTGGCCAGGCTGAAGCCAAGCTCGAGGGCAATATAATTGCCCAGATGCACACACACATAAAAGAACGCAAACAGGCCAAGCATGCGCCGCAAGCGGGTCAGCGCGGCAATGCCGGTCATATCGCGCAACGGGCTGATGGCCAGGGCCAGCAGCAGAATGCGCAAGGCGGTATCGCCCAGAAACCGGTTGGTGGCCTCGACCGGATCAACCCCCAGCGCATTGCCGCGCCCGGCAATCAGCAAACCCCATTGCCACAAGAGCCACAGCATGGGCAGCGACAGGGCGGCAAACACGAGCGGCTTGATGCGCGCAATGAAAACGGCACTGGTCATGGCGGCACAGCATAAGGGCAAATGCGCAAAAGATAAGGCCGCGAAACAGGCCTGGCTTCCGGTCTGCCATTGGCGGGAGAGCCCCGCGCCGCTTTACGCAACAAACTCGGGATAGGCCTCAAGACCCAGTTCGGCCTTGTCGAGACCGGCAAACTCGTCTTCTGCCGGACAGCGCAAACCGATTGACAGTTTCAGGGCCAGCCACAGGGCGCTGCTGGCCAGCACGGTGAAGGCGCCAATGGCGAGCACGCCCAGGACCTGCACGCGCAATTGCCCGAGCACGCCGAGTCCGTCAGCCTGCACCGTCCAGGCGGCAATCAGCGTGCCCCAGATGCCGCACAGCAAGTGTGCCGGGATGGCGCCGACGACATCGTCGATCTTCAGCCGGTCGAGCAGGGGCACGGCCAGCACCACGATCACCCCGCCCGCGGCGCCGATCAGCGCCGCCTGCCAGAGCGCAGGCGCCAGCGGCCCGGCGGTGATCGAGACCAGGCCGCCAATGGCACCGTTCAGCACCAGGGTCAGATCCGCCTTGCGGTAGATCAGCTGCGTCAGCGCCAGCGCCGTCACCACGCCAGCCGCGGCGGCGGTGTTGGTGTTGACGAAGATCTTCGCCACCGCGTCAATGTCGGCAATGGTCCCGGCGGCCAGTTGCGAGCCGCCATTGAATCCGAACCAGCCCATCCAGAGGATGAAGGTGCCCAGCGCCGCCAGCGGCAAATTGGAGCCGGGCATGGGCGCAACGCCGCCAGCGGCCGGGTATTTGCCCTTGCGGGGGCCCAGAAACAGCGCCCCGGTCAGCGCCGCCCAGCCGCCCACGGAATGCACCAGGGTGGAGCCGGCAAAATCATAAAAATGCAGCCCGTCGAGCCAGCCCTTGCCCCAGACCCAGGAGCCGGTGACAGGATAGAGCACGCCGCTGAGCAGCAAGGAGAACAGCAGGAACGGCCACAGCCTGATGCGCTCGGCCAGGGTGCCGGACACCACCGAGGCGGCAGTGGCGACAAACACCATCTGGAAATACCAGTCCGCGGCAGAGGCATGGCCGGCGCTGGCATCAGGCACCGGGCGCCAGATGCCGGGATGGCCCCAGAAGCCGCCATGCACGCCGTCATACATCAGCCTGTAGCCCACCGCATAAAAGGCCAGCCCCGCAATGGCATAGATGGCGACATTCTTCAGCGCGATGGTGGCGGCATTCTTCTGGCGCACCAGCCCGGTTTCGAGCATGCAGAAGCCTGCCGCCATGAACATCACCACCATGCCCATGACCAGCAACAGCCAGGTGTTGTCCACATAGGCCGCGGTGTGCTGTGCCTCGGCCAGACGGGCCTCGAGCGCATTCAGCCGCGCCGCCAGGGCGGCCGCATCCGGAGTGTCTTGCCAAATCGCCATGAGGGGTCCCGTCTGCTGTCTTGTTGGTGCAGCGCAGCAAAAAGAGACCCGTCCTGCCAGAACTGATACAGGGAAAGCACGTGTTTTGCCCGGATCTGCCTAAAATTTGTGCAGCAAAAGATGACAAATGCCGCAGGCACCGGCACTGGCCTTTGCTGGCCGTGCGGCTATGATGGCGCCCATGAGCACATCTGGTGAAACCTTTGACGTGGTGGTCAGCGGCGGCGGCCTGGTTGGCCTGACCACGGCGCTGGCGCTGGAAAGCGCCGGGCTGGCGGTGTGCGTCATTGATGCCCTGCCCTTCGAGACGCAGCTGGCCGCAGCCTATGACGGGCGCTCCTGCGCCATTGCCTATGCCAACATGCGCCTGCTGGATGCGCTTGGCGTTGGCGAGAGGCTGGGCGCGAACCGGGGGCCGATCAACCAGATTCTGGTGTCTGACGGCCGCCC
>JALWUB010000465.1 GCA_026993275.1 Robiginitomaculum sp.
CGGCAAAGGCCAGTGCCGGCGCCAGAATCAGCGCCGCGATGAGTGAAAGCGTTTTCATGGTCCCAACCCCTGATGATGTCTTGCCGCCCGTGAAAGCGGAAACGGGATTGAACGCCATCGTGCCCCGGCGCGCAAGGCGCACACGCCAACCTGACAAGGATTTAATGTGCGCAGAGCCAGGCCATCTGGTCCGCCTGCGCCCTGCACGATCAGGCAAACGGCCAAAGGCCATTCAGCCTTCAGATCATTTTGGTGACGCTGCTGGCAGCATAGGCGGAAACGCTGGCGCCGGTGCGCCGGGCCGGGTCAAGCGCAGCCATGAAGCGGGCCATGTGCGCCGATTGCATGTGCGCATCCATCGATGCCTGGTCCTGCCAGACCTCGAACACCCGGATGCGCGCCGCATTGGCGATGTCCACCGCCAGGTCATAGTCGATGCAGCCGGCCTCTTTCAGAGTCTCCGCCACCATCTCCCTGGCCGCATCGCTGATCGCGGCAATCTCGTCCGCGCTTTCGAAATCAATGTATCCGCCAATGACAATCATGGGTTTTTCCTTGCTTCTGCTGTCTCAGGCCTTTTGCACGAACCCGGCCATGACCTTCTTGCTGCCGGCCTTTTCAAAGGCGACGCCGAGCTTGTCGCCCTCGACCGCGGTAATCCGGCCATAGCCGAATTTCTGGTGAAACACCCGCATGCCCTTTGCCAGGCCGTGAGATGTTCCGCTCCCATCGCCAAGGCGCTTGCTGGTGCCGTCTATGACCGCACTGGCCCCGCCTGCGGCCTGATAGCGCGACCAGCCGGGGCTGGCATGAGCGGCCGGGCTGTGCCCGGCAGCGGTATCATCCGCATGACTGTAATAGCCGGTGTCGGCGCGCGCTTCCACATGCTCGGGCGGCAATTCGTCAATAAAGCGCGAAGGCAGAACGCTTTGCCAGCGCCCGTAAATCTGCCGGTTGGCGGTAAAGCTGATCATGGCCAGTTGCTTGGCCCGGGTCAGGCCGACATAGGCAAGGCGGCGTTCCTCTTCCAGCGCCGCGGCGCCGCCTTCGTCAAGCGCGCGCTGCGAGGGAAACACGCCTTCCTCCCAGCCGGGCAGCAGCACCAGGGGAAACTCCAGCCCCTTGGCGGCATGCAGGGTCATCAGACTGACCTCGTCGCCATCCTGCGGCCGCTCCGGCTCGGCAACCAGCGCCACATGCTCCAGATAGGCCGCAAGCGAGTCAAACGCGCCCATGGCCTGGGCCAGTTCCTTGAGATTGTCCAGGCGGCCTTGTGCCTGCGGGCTCTTGTCCGCGCGCAGCATGGCGGTATAGCCGCTTTCATCAAGGATGATGCGGGTCAGTTCGCCGTGCGGCAGGCTGTTGGCCATCTCGCGCCAGCGGTCAATATCGCCCAAGAGCATGCGCAGGCCGGTGCGTGCCTTGCCGCCAATCTCGTCGGTGGCCAGCATGTGCCGGGCAGCGGGCAAGAGCGGCAGACCCAGCGCCCGCGCGCCCTGTTGCAGCTTTTGCACCGATGCGGCGCCAATGCCGCGGCGCGGCGTGTTGACGATGCGCTCAAAGGCCAGATCATCAGAATCTGAGCGAATGATGCGCAAATAGGCGTGGGCATCACGGATTTCGGCACGCTCGAAAAACCGCGGCCCGCCGACCACCCGGTAGGGCAGGCCCAGGGCAATGAAGCGCTCCTCGAAGGCGCGCATCTGCCAGGCGGCGCGCACCAGCACCGCGCAATCGGCAAAACGGCCGCCCCGGGCGCGCCAGGCCTCGATTTCATCGGACACCATGCGCGCCTCTTCCTCGCCATCCCACAGGCCGCGCACCTGCACCTTCTCGCCGCCCTCATCGCCGGTCCACAAGGTCTTGCCGAGGCGGCTCTTGTTGGCGGCAATCAGGCCCGAGGCGGCCCCCAGTATGGGCGCGGTGGAGCGGTAATTGCGCTCGAGGCGCACCACCCTGGTGCCCGGAAAATCGGCCTCGAAACGCAGAATGTTTTCCACCTTGGCGCCGCGCCAGCCATAAATGGACTGGTCGTCATCGCCAACCACGCACAGATTGGCCGTGCCGCCCGCAAGCAGGCGCAGCCACAGATATTGCGCCACATTGGTGTCCTGATACTCATCCACCAGCATGTAGCGGAACCGCTGCCGGTATTGCTCCAGCACATCCGCGTGGGTGAGAAAGATGTTGAGCGTGTGCAGCAGCAGATCGCCAAAATCGCAGGCATTGAGCACCTTCAGGCGCTCCTGGTAGATGCCATAGAGTTTTGCGCCCTTGCCGTTGGCGAAGCTGTAGCCATCCCTTTCGCCGAGCTTGTCCGGGCCAAGGCCGCGGTTTTTCCAGCCATCAATGAGCCCGGCCAGATGCCGCGCCGTCCAGCGTTTTTCGTCGATATTCTCCGCCTGGATCACCTGTTTGAGCAGACGCAGCTGGTCGTCGGTATCGAGAATGGAGAAGGACGGTTTCAGCCCGGCCAGTTCCGCGTGGCGGCGCAGGATCTGCGCCGAGATGGCGTGAAACGTGCCCAGCCATTGCAGCCGCTCCACCGCATCGCCAATCAGGGCGCCAACGCGCTGGCGCATTTCGCGCGCGGCCTTGTTGGTGAAGGTGACGCAGAGAATCTCCCAGGGCCGGGCCCGGCCGGTGGCCAGGATGTGCGCCAGCCGCGTCGTCAGCACCCGGGTCTTGCCGGTGCCCGCACCGGCCAGCACCAGCACCGGGCCATCGAGCGCCTGCACCGCTTCGGCCTGCTCCGGGTTCAGCCCGTCCAGATAGGGGGCGGCAGCAGCCGGCGGCTGCGGACGCGCCAGATCAGAGAGTTTGTGCGCTTTGGCCACGTGCCAGTCCC
>JALWUB010000466.1 GCA_026993275.1 Robiginitomaculum sp.
GCCCAGCTGCTGGCGCAGGATGCGGGCATTCTCGCGCGTCAGTTCACCGGCCATTTTCGCCGACACGTCCGGATCAAGGCGCAAATCGAGAATGTGGCGGCGCGCCTTCGGGTCGGCAACCACCAGCTTGCCGTTTTCGTCCGTGCTGATGGCAGCGGCCTCTTTCGCCAGGCCATTGGCGGCGCCATGGCGCGACACCATGGACAGCCAGGTCTGCTCGACAAACTGGAACAGCCCGGCGGCGCTGGAGCCCGGTGCCCGCGCCGCGGCATCAAAGCCGCTTTCGCGCGCTGCGGTGCGCACCATGAAGTCGAAGGACACGCCGGCGCGCCCGGCAGCGCTGGCAAGCGCCCGGCTCAGCGGCAGCGGCAGTGCGGCGACAGGTGCCGTCATGACAGGGTCCGGGGAAAACACATTATCCCTCGGCAAAACCTGAACGGGACTTCCTAAGGCCAGGTTAACAGGGCGTGCCCGGCCTGGCGGGGGCGAAGGCCCTGGCAAAGGCGCCGGCGTCCTCGTCCAGCACCAGGGCGCGGATCAGGGCGGCGCTCGCCGGGGCCAGCAGCACGCCATTGCGGTAATGGCCGCAATTGGCATAGAGGCCGGGCACATCCAGCGCGCCGATGAGCGGCAGGCCATCGCGGCTTTGCGGGCGTACCCCGGCCCAGCACGCGGTCATCTTTGCGTCTTTCAGCGCCGGCACAATCGCCGCGGCGCCCTGATGCAGGCGCGCAAGGGTGCGTGCATCGGTTCCGTCATCGGCCAGGCCCGGCTCGGAGGTGGCGCCTATGACCATCCGGCCCTTGCCGCGCGGCACCAGATAGGCGCGCGCATCGCGGATCACCGCGCGCACGGGCGCCTCTGTCTGCAGCGCCAGCATCTGCCCCTTGACCGGGGCCAGCCGCCCGGCCAGCCCCGCGCCGTCAATCGCCCCGGCGGCAAATCCCGCCGCCAGCACCACCGCATCGGCGTCCAGGGCATCGCCATTGCGGCACAGCACCTGCAGCCCACGGCCAGAGCGCGCCAGCGCCCTGACCCGGACACCGGTTTGCACACGGCCGCCGACATCGGCCAGAAGGGCGCGCAGGGCGGTCAGCACCAGCCGCGGGTCGACACTGGCCTCTTCCTTGATGAAGAGGGCGCCGCGCACGCCGTCGGCCAGTGCCGGCTCCATCTGCCGCGCCTTGTGTGCATCCAGCACCTGCGGCGTCAGGCCCAAGGCGCTGGCGGCGCGGCTGTTGCGCTGCAACTGGTGCATGCCGGCCTCGCCGAAGGCCGTTTGCAGGGCGCCGAAGGGGCGCCAGCAAATGTCCTGGCCCGCTGCGTCAAAACGCGCCGCCCAGTCGCGCCACAGAGCCAGGCTGTGCAGGCTGAAATCATCAAGCGTGCTGGCGCTTTCATGGCCCGCTTCGGCGGCCTCGCTGGCCGGTGCCAGCATGCCGGCGGCGGCCCAGCTGGCGCCGCGTGCTGCCGCGCCCGCTTCCAGCACATGCACGGTGCAGCCCGCTTCGGCCAGGAGCGCCGCGGGCCACAGCCCCATCAGGCCGGCGCCAATGACGATGACGCGCGGGCGGGCGAAGGACGGCTTTGCGGAAACAGCCATGCGTCAGTCTGCCTGGGCAATACGGGTTTTGACCCTGAGGTTTTGGTGATAGAGTCGCCGCGGGCTGACCGCAAGAGGGGAAGCATGAGGAGGCATAGAATGCGTTTGATCCTGTTGACCCTGGCGCTGTGCGCCCTGGCCTTGCCAGCCCTGGCGGATGGCTCGGCGCGCAAATGCGTGCGCACATTCGACCTGCGCAATTACGAGTCCATTGATGACTATCATGTGCTGATTACCGGGCGCACCAATGCCGAGCTTTACCTGGTGACCATGCGGCGCTCGTGCCGCGATATCGGCAATTCCACGCGCCTGGTGACCAGTTTTGCCAACAAGCGCACCTGCCCGCCCTTTGCCGAATTCATCCAGACCGAGGACGATCTGTGCCCGGTGCAGTGGATCCAGAGCGTCAAAACCCGCGAACAGGCCCTGGCGCTTGCCAAGAAGGACATGGATGCCCGCGCCCGGGCCAAAGGCAAGTAGGCGGGCCAGGGCGGGGCATGCAGCATCCTTCCATAGACTTTGCCGTGACCGAAGAGGACGGCCGCGTGGTGATCGCCCCTGTGGGCGACTGGGTGACGGAAAACCTGTGGCGAGTGGATGCGCGCCTGCGCGCGCTGGAGGCGCAGATCGGCGACAGGGAAGCCGTTTTCGATGTGCGCGGCCTGGGCCGGATCGACCTGGCCGGGGCCTTTGTGCTCGGCCGCACGGTGCGCTCCTGCGCCCGCCCGCATGTGCAGTTTCAGTATATCGGCACCCATGACGCCGCGCAAAAGCTGATGGCCGAGGCCGACAGCCATTCCGATGTCTGCCCGCTGCCGCCACCACCGCGGCCGCTGCTGACCCAGGTGCTGGCGCGCTCGGGCCGGGCGGTGCTGCGCGCCCTGGGCGACGGGGTCGCCACCGCGGCGTTTTTTGGCGAATTGCTGCTGACCTTCTGGCGCGCGATCCGCCAGCCGCGGCGGATACGCTGGAACGCCATCGTCAATGTTGCCGAAGAAGCCGGCGTCAATGCCCTGCCGATCATCACCATCCTGTCGTTTTTTCTGGGCGCGGTGGTGGCGTTCATGGGCGCCAACCTGCTGCGCCGCTTTGGCGCCTCGCTGTTTACGGTTGACCTGGTATCGCTGGCGGTGCTGCGCGAATTTGGCGTCATGGTGATGGCGCTGATCCTGGCCGGGCGCTCCGACAGCGCCTTTACCGCGCAGATCGGCGCCATGAAGATGCGCCAGGAAATCGATG
>JALWUB010000467.1 GCA_026993275.1 Robiginitomaculum sp.
AGGCGCTGCTGGGCAGTCTGGAGAATATCCGGCATTTGCTGCAGCGGGCCCGGGCGCAGGGCGAGATCAGCGCGGATGTCTCGATTCCCGCTCTCGCTCTGGCGGTGCAGAACCTGATGGTTGGCCTATCGGTAACTGCCAAGGTGGTGCGTGACGAGGCTTTGCTCTGGCACGGCACGGCGCTGACGCTGAAGGGGCTGGGCCTTTACGAGGAGACGGATGATGCGAAGCTTTGAGGAGCTTTACGCCATCGCCGCTGCCCGCAAGGGCGGCGAAACGGCGCTGGAGGCATTGCTGGGCAGCCCGCGCCCGGCCCGGGAGCTGGCGGCGATTGCCGATGACCGCTGGCTGGCCGCCATGGCCCGGCAGATTTTCCAGGCCGGGTTCAGCCGCACCGTGATTGCCGCAAAATGGGACGGTTTCGAGGCTGCCTTCGATGGCTTTGACCCGGAATGCGTGGCCCTTTATGGCGATGCTGACCTGGACCGGCTGCTGAAGGATGCGCGCATCATCCGCAATGGCCAGAAGATTGCCGCCGTGGTGCGCAATGCCGCCTTCGTGCGCGACGTGCAGGACCAGCACGGCAGCGCCGCAAAGCTGTTTGCAGACTGGCCGGGCGAAGACCTGGTGGGTCTTCTGGAGCTGATGAAACAACGCGGCAGCCGCCTTGGCGGCAATACCGGCCCGCGGGTCTTGCGCATGATGGGCCGCGATTCCTATGTGATGACGCCCGATGTGGTCGCCCGGCTCAAGGCCGAAGGCGTCATTTCCGGCCCGCCCGCATCGAAGCGGGCGATGGCGGCAGTGCAGGACGCCTTCAACACCTGGGCCGGGCAGTCCGGACGGCCCTTGATGCAGATCAGCCAGGTGCTGGCCTATAGCGTGGGGGTTTAGGCCCGCGCCTTAAACGGAGCGATAACCTCTTGTTAACCATAACTTTTAACCTCCTGTTATCCATAATTCTTAAAGCCGCGTAAACCAAGGCGGCAGGACGATTCAGCCCAACGAGAATCACGGGTGAATCCTCATGTCCGACCTGCCGCTCAACACCATCATTCACGACGAATGCGTCGCCGCCATGGAGGCGCTGCCGGAGAAAAGCGTTGACCTGATCTTTGCCGACCCGCCCTACAATCTCCAGCTTGGCGGCGAATTGCACCGGCCGGACAATTCCAGGGTCGAGGCGGTGACCGATGGCTGGGACCAGATCGGCGGCTTTGACGAGTATGATCTCTTCACCTGGGCCTGGCTGGAGGCGGCGCGCCGGCTGCTGAAAGACGATGGTGCCATCTGGGTGATGGGCTCCTATCACAACATTTTCCGGGTTGGCGGGATTTTGCAGGACGCCGGCTTCTGGTTCATGAATGATGTCATCTGGCGCAAGTCCAACCCGATGCCGAATTTCAAGGGCACCCGGTTCACCAATGCCCATGAAACCCTGATCTGGGCACTGAAATCCCGCGGCCAGAAGAAATACACCTTCAACTACCCGGCCATGAAAATGCTCAATGACGGGGTGCAGATGCGCTCCGACTGGACCCTTCCGATCTGCGCCGGGCATGAGCGGCTCAAGGGCGCGGATGGCGCCAAGGCGCACCCGACGCAAAAGCCCGAGGCCCTGCTGCACCGGGTGCTGCTGGCGACCACCAATCCCGGTGACGTGGTGCTGGATCCGTTCTTTGGCACCGGCACCACCGGCGCCGTGGCCAAGAAGCTGGGCCGCAACTTTATCGGCATCGAGCGCGAGGAGGCCTATATCGGCCTTGCCCGCGCCCGCATTGACGCCATCAAGGCGGTGTCCAGCGAGGACGTGCAGGTGACGCCATCGAAGAAGTCCCTGCCGCGCATTCCCTTTGGCGCCGTTGTCGAGGCCGGTCTGCTGCATGCGGGCGACAAGCTGTTTTGCCCGCAAAGGCGCCGCGTCGCCAGAGTGCGGCCCGATGGCTCGATCACCACCGGCGAAACGCGCGGCTCCATCCACCAGGTCGGCGCCGCGGTGCAGCATGCCCCGGCCTGCAATGGCTGGACCTTCTGGCATTACCAGCGCGGCAAGGCGTTTGCCCCCATCGACGTGCTGCGCCAGCAAATCCGCGCGCAATTGCAGCCTGCAAACGGCTGAGCAGAAAGGCTATGCCTGAAGCTGCGCCAGCTTTTCGCGCGCACTGAGCAGGTCATGCCAGACATCGCGCTTGGCCAGTGGCGCGCGCAGCAGGAATGCCGGGTGAAAGGTCGGCAGCGCCGGGATGGTCTTGCCCGAGGGGCTGCCATCGGGGTTTTTGACTTCATAGTCATGCCAGTGGCCGCGGGCGCGGGTAATGCCGGTGTTCAGGCCCAGCACCGCCTGCATGGGCGTCGCCCCGGCCAGAATGATGAGTTCGGGGTTTTGCAGGGCAATATGGCGCTCCAGAAACGGCAGGGTTTCGGCCAGTTCGTCCGCCGTCGGCTTGCGGTTTCTTGGCGGGCGCCAGTTGAACGCATTGGTGATATAGACATCATCGGGGCCGAATCCGGCCGCCCTGAGCGCCTTGTCCAGCAATTTGCCGGACGGGCCGACAAAGGGCTTGCCCTGTTCGTCCTCCTCGCGCCCCGGCGCCTCGCCAATAATCATCACCGGCGCCCCGGGGTTGCCGCGCGCAAACACGGTGTGGCGCGCCTGCTGCTTGACCGGCCCGGCGTCAAAGTTTTCCAGCGCCGTTTTCAGCTCCTCCAGCGATTTGGCCGCGGCCGCCGCCTTGCGCGCCGCCTGAATGCGCGCGGCCAGATCAGGCGCTGGCCCAGTGGACGGCGCCGGGCGCCGTGCCTGCGGAGGGCGTGGCGGCGGGTCAGCGCGCCGCGCGGCCC
>JALWUB010000468.1 GCA_026993275.1 Robiginitomaculum sp.
GCAGGTCTATGCGGGCCTGCCGGTGCTGACCGCCCAGCCGGACGCGCAGGACCGCGGCGGCGTGCCCCACCATCTTTATGGCTGGCGCGATGCGGCCGCGCCATGCAGCGCCGGAATCTGGCAGCAGACCGCCCTGGCCGCCATTGAGGATGTGCAGAAACGCGGCGCCTGGCCCATCCTGGTTGGCGGCACCGGGCTTTATCTGCAAACCCTGACCAGCGGGCTGGCGGAGATTCCCCCCATTGGCAAGGCGGCGCAGGCCAGAACCGAAGCCCTGCTGCAGCGGGACGGCCTTGACGGCCTGCGCGCCGCCCTTGGCGCCATAGACCCGGAGGCGGCGCGGCGCATTCAGGGCGCCGACAGACAGCGCCTGGTGCGCGCCCATGCGGTCTATGTGCAGACCGGCAAGCCCCTGAGCGCCTGGCAGGCACAAACCCGCCCGGTCCTGCCACCCGGCAGCTGGGCCGGGCTGGTGCTGCTGCCTGAAAGGGAGCGCCTGCGCGCCCGCATTGCCGAACGCTTTGCGCTCATGCTGGAGCGTGGCGCGCTGGAGGAAGCGCGCGCCATGGCGGCGCGCCGCCTCGATGACAGCCTGCCGGCGATGAAGGCGCTGGGCCTGCCGCCGCTGCTTGCGCACCTCCAGGGCAGGATCAGCCTGGACGAGGCCTGCGCGCAGGCCATTGCGGACACCCGGCGCTATGCCAAGCGCCAGAGGACCTGGGCGCGCGGGCGCTTTGGCGATTGGCCCGTCATAGACGCCGCGAGCGGGGCGGAACAGGCCCGCGCCGCCCTAGAGCACATCCCGAAAAGCGGGAACCGGTTTTTCGGATAAGACGTGCGACAAAACAACAGGATAGAGTGCGGTTTTGATTCTATCAAAACGTGAAGCACTCTGGCACAGATCGACCTGCTTGTGCGCAGGCGCTGAGCGGCGCCCGCTGTCCCGGGGCTTGCCTTGCGTGCTCTGGCAGCGCCCGTTTGCGCCTGAAGTGTTCTGTGAAGTGTTCTGGCGGCTTGAAATCATGCGCCGGGCGTCGCACAAAGGGGGCGGATTTTCCAATAGTGTGATATTTTTACACCAACCGCCTGGGAAAAGGTCCTTACGCACATGCTTTCGCGTCTGTTTGGTTTGATGTCGGCCGATATGGCCATTGATCTGGGAACCGCCAACACTCTTGTTTATGTCAAGGGCCGCGGCGTTGTTCTCAACGAGCCTTCCGTGGTTGCCTATGAAATCATTGGCGGCCGCAAGGAGGTGCGCGCCGTTGGCGAGCAGGCCAAGCAGATGCTGGGCAAGACCCCCGGCCACATGGAAGCCATCCGGCCCATGAAGGATGGCGTCATTGCCGATTTCGATGTCGCCGAGGAAATGATCAAGCACTTCATCCACAAGGTGCACAACCGGCGCACCTTCACCAGCCCGCAAGTGGTGATCTGCGTGCCCTCCGGGGCGACGGCGGTCGAGCGCCGCGCCATTCACGACTCCGCCATCGCGGCAGGGGCGCGGCGGGTCTATCTGATCGAGGAGCCGATGGCGGCGGCGCTGGGCGCGGGCCTGCCGATCAACGAGGCCAATGGCTCCATGGTGGTCGATATTGGCGGCGGCACCACGGAGGTTGCGGTGCTGTCGCTTGGCGGCATCGTCTATTCGCGCTCGGTGCGTGTGGGCGGCGACAAGATGGATGCGGCGATCATCAATTATGTGCGCCGCGCCACCAACATGCTGATTGGCGAATCCAGCGCCGAGCGCATCAAGAAGGAGATCGGCAGCGCCGCCACCCCCAAGACCGGCGACGGCCTGAGCATGAACATCAAGGGCCGCGACCTGATGGCCGGGGTGCCGCGCGAAGTGCGCATTACCGAGGCGATGATTGCCGAATGCCTGTCGGAGCCGGTGGAGCAGATTGTCGAGGCGGTCAAGATCGCGCTGGAATCGACCCCGCCGGAACTGTCCGCCGACATTGTCGACAAGGGCATCATGCTCACCGGCGGCGGCGCCCTGTTGCGCAATCTGGACATGGAATTGCGCGTGCGCACCGGCCTGCCGGTCATGCTGGCGGACGAGCCGCTTTCCTGCGTCGTGCTGGGCTCGGGCGAAACCCTGGAAAACCTCAAGGTCATGAAGGGGCAGCTGTCGGCCGCCTGAACCCGCTTTAGGCAGGCTTGCCTTTTGCCGCCTGCCGTCTATTCTTGGCCGCGCGCGGGACGAAAGGCGGCTTTGGCCGCCTGGTTCCGGAGCCTGTCCATGACCCTCCCTGCCTTCCTCCTGCCCGCGCTTGGCAGCCTGCTTTTCAGCATTGTCCTTGCTGGCCCCGCCCACACCGCCCCCGGCGGCAAGGCGCACGCCCCGCGTATTGGCGTCTGGGAAACCAATCCGGTTTTCGAACACAGGCTGAAGCCGCGGCCCTTTGCCTATGGCTTCACCACCTTTCCCTTTGCTGCAACGCCCCAGGCCCAGGCCGATCTGATGGACCTCATCACCGCCAATGGCACCATCTATGCCGAGCATTTTGACGATGCCATTCCCTGGCGCGCGGCATTGAAGGGCGGCGCCTGGCCGCAGGCATTTGTGGCGGACATCGAGGACAGGCTCCGCCGGCGGCGCACGGACAGGCCGCTTTTGCTGGCGCTGACGCCGCTGAACATGGACCGCTCGGGCGTGGCGGACGCCGTGGAGGGCAAGATGCCCCGGGCGCTGCGCCATGTGCCGATGGATGATCCGGCCTTCATTCGCGCCTATACCAATTATTGCATCTGGATGATTGACCGGTTCAGGCCGGACTATGTGCTGAGCGCCATAGAAAGCAATGACCTGCTGAAGGAAAACCCGGCCGCATGGCC
>JALWUB010000469.1 GCA_026993275.1 Robiginitomaculum sp.
GGGCATCACCGCCGACACCATCATGCTGCCCTATTCCTATGGCCCCATTGACGTGGACAATATCGCCTTTTTCGAGATTTCCGAACAGGCCCTGGCCGAGCGGCGCAAGCAGCAAGGCCGCGCTTGAGCCCGCCCCCCCCGTTTGTATTCTTGACAGCAGACGCTAAAATGCCTTTTCATATTGGCGGCAGGAAAGCCTGCGGGAGCGGATCAATGGCCTGGTTTGCCAGTCATTTGTGGATTTTGCCGGTGCTCGGGTTCTTGCCCGGCCTTGCCGCAGGGTGGTGGATATGGCATCCGCGGCCGCGCCCGGAAGACCCGGATCTTGACAAGGAGCTTGCCAGCCTGCGCTGCCGCATTGAGGAAAGCGAGGCGCAAAGGACCATTCTGCGTGCGCGGGTGCTCGAGCTTGAGGGCCAGACCAATGGCGCCGGGCAGGACAATGCGCCCGAGACCGTGGAGTCCCTGCCTCTGTTTGCCGCCGACCCGGAAGAGGGCGAGCCCGATGATCTCAAGCAGATTGTCGGCATTGGCCCGCAGCTGGAAGCCATATTGCACGATCTGGGCATTTACTATTTCCACCAGATCGCTTCGTGGACCGACAGCCAGGTTGCAGAAGTCGAAGCCAGAATGCCCTTCAAGGGCCGCATCTTGCGCGACAACTGGCGTGGCCAGGCCGGGCCGCTGGCGGCCCAGCGGCAAAATCACCAGCCGTTGCATTAGAGGGCCTTGAAAAGGCTCCTCATTCTCCGGCGGGCTCTGACCCCGTCACAGGACGAGCGCCCTCCATGGTTCGACTTCGCTCGCCATGAGGGGTGCTGGGCATGCCGCGCGTCGTCCCTTCTCCCCGGTGGGAGAAGGTCAGAGCCTGCCCCGGCCCTCGCTTTCGCAAGGGCAGGCTGGCCGGGGATGAGGGGGCCTGAAGCTGAAAGTGAAATCCGGACCGGGGCAAATCCTGCAAGCCCGGGCACCCTCACCCCCGCCCTCTCCCCGCCGGGGAGAGGGAGTCCTGCTGCATGGCCTGCATGTCCTGTTTTGTATGAGAAGCGGGCCATTTACATCGCCGTTATCGTCATTCCGGCCCCGGATCGCAGTCCGGGACAGGCTGCGGCCGGAATCCATCTTGAGGCATCAAAATGGACCCCGGCCAGCCTGCCCTTGCGAAAGCGAGGGCCGGGGTGACGCGGGAGAGGGAGCGCTGCGGCATGGTCTCGGCCTCATCCCCAAACCTGGTTTTGGGGAGAGGGAGGCCTGCTGCATGGCTTGGGTGATGACCTGCATGTCCTGTTTTTTGGTTTGACCAAGCCATCCGCCAAGCCATTTGCAGGCCAGTTCCGGACACAAAGACGCCAGGTCCGGCCAGAGACAAGCCATTTCAGGCCATGGCAAGCCATGAATTGCGGGGATAAGCGCGCCCCTGTCCCCGCCCCGGTGCACAAGCGCATAATCAGGGTGTGCGGGGCTCTCGAAAAGAGTTTGGCACACGCGAATGAGATTGTGAATCAAGGCCCTGTATGGCCTTGCAGCCTTTCAGCGGCGCAAGGCAAGCCGCTGTGCGTGCAACCCGCACCCCCTGAAAGCCCTATTCAGAGTTTCCAACAGCACTGCTGTTCCATGAAAACACCGCTATCCCCAGGGAAAACGGCAAAACGGGTTTTCTGGAAACGGCGATCTGGCTTGGGCATTCGTTTCGCAACAAACCCGCCGCTGGGCCGGCTTGAAACTGCCGTGAAATCCTGACGTGTTCAGCACGAACACGCCCGGACGGGCAGGTGCATTACATCTGCATGGTCCAGCCCTCGACGCCCATGGCGGCCTGGCGCAGGGCTTCGGAGAATGTCGGGTGGGCATGGCAGGTGCGGGCAATGTCTTCGGAGGACGCGCGAAATTCCATTGCCAGCGCCGCTTCGGCAATGAGTTCGGACACATCCGGGCCGAGCATGTGCACGCCCAGCACTTCATCGGTTCTGGCATCGGCCAGCACCTTGACGAAGCCCGCCGTCTCATGATTGGCGCGGGCGCGGGCATTGGCGGTGAACGGAAACGAGCCCTTGCGATAGTCCACCCCGGCGGTTTTGAGCTCTTCTTCCGTCTGCCCCACCCAGGCGATCTCCGGCGCGGTATAGACGACGCCGGGAATAGCGCCGTAATTGACGTGCCCGGCCTTGCCGGCAATGGTTTCGGCGCAGGCAACGCCCTCTTCTTCGGCCTTGTGGGCCAGCATCGGCCCGTGGGTGCAATCGCCCACCGCCCAGATGCCCGGCACGCTGGTCTGCCAGTGATCGGTTTCGATAAAGCCGCGTTTGCCGGTCTTGACCCCGGCCGCGTCCAGCCCCAGGCCGGCGGTGAACGGGCGGCGGCCAATGCACACCAGCACGGTTTGGGCTTCCAGGGTCTGCGCCGCGCCGCCGCCAGCCGGCTCCAGGGTGAGCCTGAGCCTGGATTTGAGCTTTTCCACGCCAGTGACCTTCGTGCCCAGGTGAAACTCCAGCCCCTGGCGTTTCAAAAGCCGCTGCGCCTGTTTGGCGATTTCGCCATCGGCACCCGGCAGGATGCGCGGCAGGAACTCGACCACACTGACCCTGGCCCCCAGCCGCCGCCACACCGAGCCCAGCTCCAGGCCAATGACACCGGCGCCAATGACGACCATGGATTTGGGCACGGAGGAGAGGCTGAGCGCGCCGGTGGACGAGACAATGCGCTTTTCGTCAATCTCCACGCCCGGCAGGGGCGTGACTTCCGAGCCGGTGGCAATGACGATGTTCTTGGCGGCAAGGGTGGTTGTCTTGCCATCGCTGGCGGTGACCTCCACCTTGCCCGGCGCGGCAATGCGGCCGGTAC
>JALWUB010000470.1 GCA_026993275.1 Robiginitomaculum sp.
GGCGGGGGCCGCATGCAGGCCCGCCAACGGCCCCTTGCCGGGATAGCGGTCGGCTATGCCGCCCGGCCCCGAAAGCAGCACCGGGGCACAGCCCGCCGCATGCAGCTTTTCCGCCATCAGATCGGCCAGCGTGCCCCCTTGGACCTTCAGCTTCGCCTTGTCCCGCCCCATGCGGCGCGAGCTGCCGCCTGCCAGCACCACGCCCGCCAGCACCTCAGCCATGGGCCGCCTCTTCGTGCTGGCACAGGGCATGGCCCTGCACCCAGTCGCTGTCGCCGTCGGTGTAATGCTCCTGCTTCCAGACCGGTGCGCGGGTCTTGATCTGCTCGATCACATAACGGCAAGCGGAAAAGGCCTCGTTCCGGTGCGGCGAGCCCGCGGCGATGACGACGCTGAGGCCGCCCACGTCAAGCCGCCCCTTGGCATGGGCCACAAACAGGCGCAGGTCCGGCCCCCACTTGGCCTCTGCCTCGGCGCAAATCTCGCCAAAGCATTGCTCTGCCAGCGGCGCGAACACGTCATAGCTGATGGCCAGCACATCGCGCCCCTGATTGCGGTTGCGCACCGCGCCAACGAACAGCGCCCCGGCGCCATGGCCCGGCGCCTCGACAAAGCCAAGCGCCTCGGCCGCATCCAGAGGGGTTTGCGCCACATCACGCACCTCGGCATGAAACATCGTGCCTACCCTCCCGAAACCGGAGGCAGCAGCGCCAGCGCGGCGCCATCGGCCACCGGCGTATCCTCTGCCAGAATGGCATGTGAATCGGCAAAACGGCTCAGGGAGAGCAATTCGGCCCGCTCGGCGCCCAGCCGTGCCAGAAGCGCGGCGCGCACATCGCTGATGCTGCCATGCTTGCGCACCACCAGAGCCACGCTCTCGCCGTGGGCACGAAACGCCCCGAACAGTTTGACATTCACCCGGATCATGGTTGTCTCTCCACTGCTGAAAATCCTTTGAACCCCACTTGCGTGCCTGCGGCAAACTCCCCCTGCCCCGCTGGCAGAATGGCCCAGCCATTGGCTGCCAGCAATGGCGCAAGGCGGAAGGACTGCTGCCCTGGCAAGATCTCGACCTGCCCTTCGGCCAGGCGCGCCTTGGCAAAAAAGGTGAACCCCGCCTTTTTTCTGAAATCCCTGGCCAGCGGCACCTCAAGAGCCGCATCCGGGCGCAAACCGGCCAGCCGGTCCAGCAAGGGCTGGACAAAAAACGCGAGCCCCACCGCCGCCGAGACCGGATTGCCCGGCAAGCCGAAAAAATACGCCCCGCCCGGCAGACGCGCAAACAGGATCGGCTTGCCCGGGCGAATGGCGCATTTGTGAAACACCGTGCGCGCGCCCAATTCTGCCAGCGCCTGCGGCACAAAGTCCCGCCGCCCCATGCTCACCGCACCAGTGGAAATGATGATGTCTGCGCCGCCAGCCGCTTCCAGCGCCTGCATAAATCCCGCCGCATCATCCGGCGAGCCCGCGATGATACGCGCTGCATGGCCTGCCTGCACCAGCGCCGCGCGCAAATAAGGCGTGTTGGAATCATAAATCTGTCCCGGCTTCAGGGGCGTTGCAGGATCACGCACCACCTCCGCGCCGGTGCCAATGAGGGCGATGGACGGCCGCGCGGCCACGGTTATTCTTTCAACACCCAGGGCCGTGAAAACCGCAATCATCCGGGCGGTGACGAGACTGCCCTTTTGGGCAATCTCCTGCCCGGCCTGCACATCCTCTCCGGCGCAGCGGATATGCTTGCCCGCGGGCACCGGCGCATCAACATGCACCTGCAATGGCGCCCCGTCCGGGCCGCGCCGCACCTGCACGTTTTCCACCGGCACCACCGTGTCGCACCAGGGCGGCACCGGCGCGCCGGTCATGATCTCGACAGCGCCCCCTGGCGCACCCGCACGCGGGGCGTCGCCCGCGGCCAGACTTGCCGATACCGGCAGATCAACCGGCGCATTGCGGGTGTCTTCGGCGCGCAGGGCAAAGCCGTCCATGGCGGAATTGTCAAATGGCGGCAGGCTCATCGGCGCGGCCACGTCCGCGGCCAGCACCCGGCCCAGGGCCTCAGCCGGAGCCCGTTCTTCTTCGCATACCGGCCCGGCCTCGGCCAGCACAAGCGCCAAAGCCTCTTCATAGCCGATCATGGGCAATGCCCCTTGCCGCCAGCGGCAAGACGCACCGCATGGCGCAAAAACGGTTTGAGCACATCCATGCTCTCGCCAATGGCCCTGGGCGAGCCCGGCAGGGCGATAATCAGGGTCTTGCCGCGCACCCCGGCGATGGAGCGCGACAGCCAGGCGGTGGGGATGTGCCGTGCGCCTGCGGCGCGCAGGGCTTCGCCAATGCCGGGCGCGGTCTTGGTGCACAGGCGCGCAATCGCTTCGGGGGCGACATCGCGCGGCGTCAGCCCGGTGCCGCCAGTGGTGATGACAAGCCCCAGATCGCCCGCATCGGCGAGCGCACCCACATGCGCCGCGATTTTTTCTTCATCATCAGGCAAAATATCCGCCGATACGACCTCGGCGCCCAGCGCCTCGAGAGCCGCGCGCAAGATCGGCCCGGAGCGGTCTTCATATGCGCCCGACGAGGCCCGGTCCGAAAGGGTCACGATGGCGGCCCTTATGCCTTCCAGCGGACGCTCGCGGGTTTCGGGCAATATCCCGGCGGCGCGCGCCGGCACCCCCTCCGGGCAGACCCAGCGGCCTTTCTTGCCACCTTCCTTGACGAGCAAATGCACATCCGTGATCGTCAAGGCGGGCTCCACCGGCTTGGTCAGGTCATAGAGCGTCAGCAGGGCGCCATTGACCCCGGCCAGGGCCTCCATCTCCACCCCGGTGCGGGCAAAGGCGGCGGCCAGGCAATAGACCGCGACGCTGTGGCTCTCCTCCTCAAGATCGAGCCAGAGCGCCACATGATCCAGCGGCAGGGGATGGCACAGGGGGATCAGGCTGGCCGCGCCCTTGGCGCCCTGTATGCCGGCAATTTCGGCAATTTTGAGCACATCGCCCTTGGGCAATGTGCCCGCCTTGATGTGTGCAAAAGCCGCCTCCCCCACATGAATGCGCCCCATGGCCAGCGCCCGGCGATGGTTTGGGCTCTTGCCGCCCACATCAGCCATGTGGAAGGCAGCGGGAAGGTCTGTGCCTGTCATGGTTTGAACCTGTCAAAGGATGGATGCCAAGCCGCCATCTTCAGCCTCCGATATCGGCAAAGCGCCGGTTGCCGCCGGTTTCGCCATCGAGCAAAAAGTGACTGGCGGCCTTGGTTTGCAGAGCATCAACCAGAAACGCCTTGAGCTCGTCGATCTGGTCATCCGATTGCAACAGGGGGCGCAAGTCCATGCCGCTTTGCGCGAACAGGCACAAATGCAATCGGCCCAGTGCCGAGACGCGCAAGCGGTTGCAGGTCTTGCAAAAATCACGTGCGTAGGGGGCAATCAGGCCAATGGAGCCGGCATAATCGCCATGCACATACTCCAGCGCCGGACCGGCGCCGGGCGCGCGGGTCTTGCGCACCCAGCCAGCGCTTTCCAGCGCCGCGCTCACCACGCTGGCGGGGACATGATAACGGGCGAAATAATCGGCATTGTCGCCGGTGCGCATCAGCTCGATAAAGCGCACACTGACCGGCCGTTCCCGCACATAATCGGTGAACAGGTCAAGGTCCGTATCATTGACGCCCCTGAGCAGCACCGCATTGACCTTGACCGCCTCATAGCCCGCCTCCAGGCAGGCCTCGACACCCGCCAGCACCTCGTCCAGACGGTCATGGCCTGTGATGCGCTGAAACACATCGGCGCGCAGGCTGTCGATGGAAACATTGATGGCCTGCAGACCCGCCTTGTGCCAGGCCCGCGCCCGCGCGTTCAGGCGATAGCCATTGGTGGTGGCGGCGAGGCGGCGCACCCCGGGCACGGCGGCCAGATCCTCGATGATCGCCTCGAAATCCTTGCGCACGCTGGGCTCGCCGCCGGTGATGCGGATTTTCCAGGTGCCCAGTTCCGCAAAGGCGCGGGCCACGCGCCGCAATTCGTCACGGCGCAGGAAGCCCGGCCCCAAGCGCTTGGCGTAACCGTCGGGCAGGCAATAGGAACAGCGGAAATTGCAGACCTCGGTGATGGAGAGGCGCAAATACTCGAACGTGCGCCCGAAGGCGTCCTGCAACATCGCGTCATCCTTTCCAAGCACGGGAGGCCGGAACGTTTCCATTCCAACCCGGCAGCGAAAAGCCGCTGCGGCCAGGGCCCCTTGCCGTGTGCCGGTTTAGGGACCAGGGCTTCGGATACGACTGCTGGCACCATAACAAGCCCGCCCGGGCGCGGCAATTCATGCGCATCACATTTTCGCCTTTGCCTGCTGCCGGCGCGTCCAAAATGCGCTATGCTGAGTCTCATGGAACGCTGGAGCGACAGCAAGGCCGAAGAGCTGATCCACGCTGCACATGAGAGCGGCGCGCCGCTGACCGGGGCCTTGCGCGCCCTGGCCGATGCCTTTGGCTATATCGATGAAGCGGCTTATCCCGCGCTCATGCAGGCCTATGCGCGCAGCCGCGCCGAAGTGCTGGGCGTGGTCTCCTGGTATGAGGATTTTCGCACCAGGCCGCCGGGCCGTCATGTGCTGCGCCTGTGCCAGGCCGAAGCCTGCCAGGCGGTGGGCGCACGGGAACTGACCGCTTATGCCTGCTCTGCAACCGGTTTGCGCCTGGGGGACACCTCGGCGGACGGCGCCCTCACCCTTGAGGGCGTCTATTGCCTCGGCCTGTGCGCCAATGGCCCGGCGGGCGAACTGGATGGACGGCCCCTGGCCGAACTGGATGCAGCCGCTTTGGACGCAAAACTGGCGGAGGCGGAGGAATGAGCACCCGCGTCTATATCCCTGCCGATACGCTGGCCGTGGCGCTGGGCGCGGATGACATTGCCACGGCCATCACCAGAGAAGCCGAAACGCGCAGGACAAACATCACCATCATACGCAATGGCTCGCGCGGCATGTGCTGGGCGGAGCCGCTCATCGAGGTGCAAACCGATGCAGGGCGCATGGCCTATGGGCGCATCAAGGCCGCCGATGTGCCGGGGTTGTTTGATGCGGGTTTTCTGCACGGCGGAGACCATGAAAAGGCCCTGGGCCTTGTGGACGATCTCCCCTGGCTGAAAAACCAGCAGCGCCAGATTTTCAGAACCTGCGGCCTTTATGCGCCGACGGACCTTGCGGCCTATGAGGCCCATGACGGGCTGGAGGCCTTGCGCAAGGCGCGCGCCATGACGCCGGAGGCCATTCTGAAGGAGGTAGAAGCCTCGGGCCTGCGCGGACGCGGCGGCGCAGGCTTCCCGGCGGCGATCAAATGGCGCACGGTCGCCGGGGCCAAACCGGCACAAAAAACCATTGTCTGCAATGCCGACGAGGGCGATTCGGGCACCTTTGCCGACCGGCTCATCATGGAGGGCGATCCCTTCCGCCTCATCGAGGCCATGGCCATTGCCGGGCTGGCGGTCGGTGCGCAAGAGGGCATCATCTATGTCCGCTCCGAATATCCGCGCGCCATCAGGATTCTGCAGCAGGCCATTGATACAGCAGAGCAATCCGGATTTCTTGACGGCACGTTCAAGCTGCGCGTCTTTGTCGGCGGCGGCTCTTATGTGTGCGGCGAGGAGACGGCGCTGCTGGAAAGCCTGGAAGGCAAGCGCGGCGTGGTGCGCGCCAAGCCGCCCGTGCCGGCGCTCCAGGGCCTGCATGGCCAGCCCACCCTGATCCACAATGTCATCACCCTGTGCGCCGTGCCGGACATCATCACCAAGGGCGGGGCCTGGCATGCGGCACTGGGCGCGGGAAAATCCACCGGAACCATGACATTTCAGCTTGCCGGAGATGTGCGCCGTGGCGGGCTGGTGGAGGTGCCTTTCGGGCTCACCTTGCGCGCCCTGCTCGACGATTTTGGCGGCGGCACGCGCTCCGGCAAGGCCATCAAGGCGGTGCAGATCGGCGGGCCGCTGGGCGCCTATCTGCCCCCGGCCCTGTTTGATACGCCGCTGACCTATGACGCCATGGCCAGGATCGGCGCGGGCATCGGCCATGGCGGCATTGTGGTGTTCAACGAGACCGCCGACATGCGCGAACAGGCGCGCTATGCCTTTGCATTTTGCGCCCATGAAAGCTGTGGCAAGTGCACGCCCTGCCGCATTGGCGCGGTGCGCGGTGCGGAATTGCTGGCTGAGCCAGAGCCTGACCTGGCGCTGGTCGAAGACTTGTGCGCGGTCATGACCGAGGCTTCGGCCTGCGCCATGGGCACGATGACACCGATCCCGGTGCGCTCGGCGATGATGCATTTCCCGGACGAATTTGCCGCGCCGCGCCAGCAGGCAGCGCAATAGGAGGCAGCCATGGGCCAAAAGACCGTATCGCTGACCATTGACGGCAGGCACATCACCGCGCCGGCCGGCATCCCGCTCAAGCGCGCCGCCAAAATGGCCGGGATCAATATCCCGAGCCTGTGTGCCATCCCCTCGCTGAAGCCCCTGGGCTCGTGCCGCCTGTGCCTGGTGGAGATCGAGGGCAAGCCCGGCACGCCCGCCTCCTGCACCACGCCGGTGGCCGATGGCCTGGTGGTGCATACCGAAACGCCGCGCCTGAACCGCCTGCGCAAGGGCGTGATGGAGCTTTACATTTCCGATCATCCGCTGGATTGCCTGACCTGTCCGGCCAATGGGGACTGTGAGCTACAGGACATGGCCGGGCGCGTCGGCCTGCGCGATGTGCGCTACGGGCTGGCAGGACAGAACCATCTGGATGCGCCAAAGGACGAAAGCAACCCCTATTTCACCTTTGATCCGGCCAAATGTATCGTCTGCGCCCGCTGCGTGCGCGCCTGCGACGAAATTCAGGGCACGCTGGCGCTGACCCTGGAGGGGCGCGGTTTTGACACCAAGGTCAGCGCCGGGGGCACGGATTTCTTTGACAGCGAATGCGTCTCCTGCGGGGCCTGCGTGCAGGCCTGCCCGACCGCCACCTTGATGGAAAAGACGGTGATCGAGCAGGGCCTGCCGGACCGGGTGGTCAAGACCACCTGCGCCTATTGCGGTGTCGGCTGCGGCTTTGAGGCCCAGCTTCAGGGCGAAACCGTGGTGCGCATGGTGCCGGACGCCGATGGCAAGGCCAATCATGGCCATTCATGCGTCAAGGGCCGCTTTGCCTGGGGCTATGCCAATCACCCGGACCGGCAAATGCACCCGATGATCCGCGAACATATTGACGAGGACTGGCGCGTGGTGGGCTGGGACGAGGCCATCGGCTTTGCCGCCGCCCGCCTGAACGCCATCAAGGCCAAATACGGCCCCAAGGCCATTGGCGGCATCACCTCGTCGCGCTGCACCAATGAAGAGGTCTGGCTGGTGCAAAAAATGGTGCGCACGGCCTTTGGCAACAACAATGTGGACACCTGCGCCCGGGTCTGCCACTCGCCCACCGGCTATGGCCTGAAACAGACCTTTGGCGAAAGTGCCGGCACACAAGACTTCGATTCGGTGCGCGCTGCCGATGTCATTCTGGTGATCGGCTCCAACCCCACCGAAGCGCATCCGGTGTTTGGCTCGGCCATCAAGAAACGCCTGCGGGAGGGCGCGAAACTCATCGTCATGGACCCGCGCGCCATCGAGCTGGTCAGCGCCCCCCATATCCGCGCCGATTACCATTTGCCGCTGCGTCCTGGCACCAATGTGCCCATGATCAATGCCTTTGCCCATGTGGTGGCCACCGAGAGCCTGGTGGATGAAGACTTTGTCGCAAGCCGTTGTGATACAGAGTCTTTCAAGGCCTGGCGTGAGTTTGTATCGCGACCGGAAAACAGCCCTGAAGCGGTGGCGGAAATCACTGGCGTGGCGGCGGAGGACATCCGTGCCGCCGCCCGCCTTTATGCCAAGGGCCCCAACAGCGCCATCTATTACGGCCTTGGGGTGACCGAGCACAGCCAGGGCTCGACCATGGTCATGGGCATGGCCAATCTCGCCATGGCGACCGGCAATATCGGCCGGCCCGGGGTTGGCGTGAACCCCATGCGCGGGCAGAACAATGTGCAGGGCTCATGCGACATGGGCTCCTTCCCGCACGAATTTGCCGGCTACCGCCCGGTCAGCGATGATGCCACCCGGGCCATGTTCGAGGCCGAATGGGGGGTGACGCTGGATGGCCAGCCGGGCCTGCGCATCCCCAACATGCTGGACGAGGCCTGTTCGGGGGCGTTCAAGGGCATCTATATCCAGGGCGAGGACATTGCCCAGAGCGATCCCAACACCCTGCATGTGGAAGCGGCGCTCAGGGCCATGGAGTGCGTCATCGTGCAGGATCTGTTCCTCAACGAAACCGCACGTTTTGCCCATGTGTTCCTGCCGGGCACGTCGTTTCTGGAAAAGGACGGCACCTTCATCAATGCCGAGCGCCGCATCAGCCGGGTGCGCCCGGTGCGCCCCTCGCCCACCGGCATGGACGAGTGGCAGGTCACGGCGGCCTTGAGCACGGCCATGGGCTATCCCATGCACTATGACAATTCAGCGCAGATCATGGACGAGATTGCCCGCCTGACCCCGACCATGAGCGCTGTCAGCTTTGCCATGCTGGACGAGAAGGGCTCGGTGCAATGGCCGTGCACAGCGGATGCGCCGGACGGCACACCGGTGATGCACGCGCACGAATTCGTACGCGGCAAGGGGCTATTCGTGATTACCGAATACGTGCCGACCCCGGAGCGCGCCAACCGCAAGTTCCCGCTCATTCTCACCACCGGGCGGCTCCTGAGTCAGTACAATGTCGGCCAGCAAACCCGGCGCACGCCCAATCAGCGCTGGGCAGCGCGCGACGAGCTGGAAATCCATGAATCGGACGCACACATGCGCGGCATCCGCGATGGCGATCTGGTTTCGGTCAGCTCGCGCAAGGGCGAAACCAGCCTGCAGGCGCGCATCTCGAAACGGGTGCAGCCGGGCGTGGTCTATACCACCTTCCACCATCCGGAATCGGGCACCAATGTGCTGACTACCGAGATTTCGGACTGGGCCACCTCCTGCCCCGAATACAAGGTTACCGCCGTGCAGGTGCACCCGGCCAACCACCTTTCCGACTGGCAAAGGGCGCGCCAAGAGGGCACAGGCCCCGCCGGCATGGATGCGGCGCAATAGGCATGCAGCCAGATGCGGCAAACACGGTCGTGCAGGCCACGGCCATAGACGGGGGCGGGCGCAAAACGGTGGACTGGTGCGCCCCGGCCGAAGTGCCCGTCGGCATGGTCTATAACGGCGTGCCCCACGCGGTGATGATGGCGACACCGTGCGACCTGCACGATTTCGCCCTGGGCTTTGCGCTGGCCGAAGGCGTCATCAATGCGCCGGACGAGGTGCAGGGCATTGCGGTGCAGCCCCTGGAAAACGGCATCGAACTGCACATCACCATCCCCGAAAAACGCGCCGCGCGCCTGAAACTGCATGCGCAAAGACGGGCGCATTTTGGCCGCGCCGGCTGTGGCCTGTGCGGCGTTGACAGGCTGGAGGATGCCATCCGCCCCCTGCCCCGCCTGCCCGGCCCTGCGCCGTGCCCGGACCATGCGGCCGCCGCCCGGGCTGCGGGCGCGCTGGCCGGTGCACAGCCCCTGCGCCGCCAGAACAAGAGCGTGCATGGCGCCGCCTGGGTCAGCGCGGACGGGCACATCATGTGCGTGCGAGAGGACATTGGCCGCCACAATGCCCTCGACAAGATGATCGGCGCGCGCGCACAAAACGGCTTTGCCGATGGCTTTGCCCTGCTCTCCAGCCGCTGCACGTTCGAGCTGGTGCAAAAGTGTGCGCTTTCGGGCATCCAGACCCTGCTGACCCTGTCGGCGCCTTCGGCCAGCGCCATAGAGGTGGCCCGGCGTGCCAACCTGGCGCTCGCCTGCTGGGACCGGCGCAATGCGGCACTGATCCGGTTCACCGGCCATGGCTGACAACAGGCGCGGGGAGGCATAGCCCCCTCGGACACGCCTTGCGCCGTGCCCCATCATGACAGGAATGTAAGATTCGCAGCGCTTGCCTCAGCGCATGGCGGTGTTAACGTGGCAGCAAAAGAGGTCCGCAGCACATTGCCGGACCGGCTCAAGGGGAGGCGGCATTGATCAGGAAACTGGCGCTTGCGGGCGCACTGGCTCTGGCAGGCGGCGCGGCCAGCGCGCAGATGGTGCAGATCAACAAGAACCCGTATCCATCGACCTATCAGCCGATGCCATCACAGCCGACGCTGATTCGCGGCGCGCATGTGCTTGATGGCCTGGGCGGCGAGATGGACAAGGCCGACGTGCTGATGCGCGATGGCAAGATTGCCGCCGTGGGCGCGCATCTGGAGGCGCCAGAAGGCGTGGTCATTGTCGATGGCACCGGCAAATGGGTAACGCCGGGCATTATCGACCCGCATTCGCATCTGGGCGTCTATGCCTCGCCGGGCGTGCGCGCCACGTCCGATGGCAATGAAGTCGCCAAGCCGAACACCGCCGAAGTCTCTTCCGAGCATGGCATCTGGCCGCAAGACCCGGGCTTCAACCGCGCCCGCGCCGGCGGCATAACCGCGCTGATGGTGCTGCCGGGCTCGGCCAACCTCTTTGGCGGCCGCGGCACGGTGCTCAAAAACATCCCCTCGCGCACGGTGCAGGGCATGAAGTTTCCGGGCGCGCCCTATTCACTGAAAATGGCCTGCGGCGAAAACCCCAAGCGGGTTTACGGGCAAAAGGGCGGACCCAATTCGCGCATGGGCAATTTCGCCCATTACCGCGCCGCCTGGATCAAGGCGAAGGCCTACAAGAAGGCCTGGGACGATTATGCCCGCGATTACGCCAAATGGGAGAAAGACAGCAAAGGCAAGAATGGCAAGGACAAGAAGCCGCCCAAGGCGCCCAAGCGCAATCTGCAGATGGAAACCCTGATGGGCGTGCTGAATGGCGAGATTATCGTCAACATGCATTGCTATCGCGCCGATGAAATGGCCCAGGTGATCGATATGTCCAAGGAGTTTGGCTATCATGTGGGCGCGTTCCACCACGCGGTCGAGGCCTACAAGATTGCCGATCTGCTGCGCGACAACAATATTTGCGCGG
>JALWUB010000471.1 GCA_026993275.1 Robiginitomaculum sp.
TACAAGTATTTCGCTTCCAAGGATGACCTGTTCGAGGCCGTGCGCGAGCAGTTTTTCGAACGCCTGCTGCAACGCATGGATGCGGCCTCCTGCGGCAGCGGCACGGTGCGCGAGCTGTTCGAGAATTGCGGCCGCGCCTATATCGACACCGCGCTGGAAGAGCCCGGCACCTATGTCATGGCCATGTCGCGCTTTGGCGATGATCTTGCCCCGGCCGAGGGCACGTTCAGCTATGCCGCGGCCGAGCGCCTGGAAAACATGATCGAACAGGGCATGAAGCAGGGCGTGATCCGCCAGCTTGATCTGGACCTGGCGGGCAAGGCGGTGTGGGCGGCGGTGCATGGCCTGGCCATGCTGCTGATCCAGATCCCCAACATGCCGGGCGGCATCACCCATGAAACGCCCCTGTCCCGCGAGGACATGATCCGCTTTCATACCGACTTTATCTGGCGCGGCCTGGCGGCGGCCCCCGCTTCAGGCTGAGGCCTCTTTTGCCAGCACCACGGCCTTGCGGGCATTGGCGGCAATGCCCTGCCAGTCGCCATGGGCAATGGCGGCGCGCGGCGCCACCCAAGAGCCGCCAACGCAGAGCACGTTGGGCAGGGCCAGCCAGGCGGCCACCCGCTCCGGGCCAATGCCGCCAGTGGGGCAAAAGCGCACATCCGCGAAAGGCCCGGCGAAGGCCTTGAGCATGGCCGGGCCGCCCGCCGCCTCGGCGGGGAAGAATTTCAGTGTTGAAAACCCGGCCTGCACCGCCTCCATCAGTTCGGACGGGGTCATCACGCCTGGCAAAAGCGGGGCATTGTGCGCCTGCGCCGCCCCGGCCAGCGCCGGGGTCAGCCCCGCGGAAACCAGAAAATCCGCCCCCGCCTCCAGCGCCCGGCGCAGGTCACCGGGCGTGGCAATGCTGCCCATGCCGACTTTCAGCGCCGGTGCCGCGCATTTCATCGCTTCCAGCGCCTCAAGCGCCGCCGGGGTGCGCAGGGTCAGCTCCGCCACTTCCAGCCCGCCTTCCATCAGGGCGCCGGCCAGGCCTTGCGCCCGGGCCGCATCGTCGATCTCGATCACCGGAATGATGCCGGCGCGGCGCAATATCTGTTGCAAGCTCATGATGTCCCTTTCGCCGTCTTTCATCCCATACCCTTCCCAGCATTTCTAGTCCCCAAAGGAGGGGTCCGGATATTGTGGCGGGATGCGCTCCAGTGCCGCATCCGAACTGGCCGCGCCGGCGGGTCCGGTGGTGCTCAGCACCTGGCGGGGTCCTGCCGCATCCTGCTCCAGGCGCGGGCCATGGGGCGAATAGATCCCCCTTGCCTCCAGCGCGGCAATGGCGGCGACCCTGTCCTCCATGCCGGCAATCAGATTGACCGGAACTGGCGGACAGCCCAGGCGGCCCTGGCGCGGATTGAGGCTGGCGCAATCAAAGGCGCGCATCAGCCGCGCCAGGGCGCTGCCCCGGGGCGCTTGCGGGCGCACGGTCCAGATGCCGTAAGGCGAGGTTGTGCCGTGCGCCTCCGGCCCTGTTGCCGGTGCGGAAGCCTGGGCCTGGGTGTGCGCCTGCCCGGGGCGCCGCTGGCGCGGCTTCCTGTGCGGCCGTTTTTCGCGCCACTGCTGCGCTTGCGCCTCATCGCGCCTGGGCACGGCGCTCTGGCGCTTGCTCTGTTTCCTTTGCGGCTCTGCGGGCAGCAGCAGGACCGGAATGGCCTGCGGCGCAGGCTCCGGCAAGGGCGGCGGTGCGCGGCGGCTCCACCACAGCAGCACGGCGCCGTGCACGGCACTGACGCCAGCCAGCAGCATGAGCCGCATTATGCGCTGATTGCCGTTCATGAGGCTCCCGAGGCGGAAAAGGACCATGGTCATGCGGAGCCAATTAGGCCGCTTTACGCAGGCCCAGGCAAGGGTGCTCGCAAACTCTTGAAGACGGCAAGGCCCGGTTCAGCAGCGCTCCATCAGGAACCAGCTGAAATCATCGACCGGGAAATTGGGGTCGCGGTGATAGACAAAGCCGTAATCGCGCAGGCGGAATTGCGGGTGCGCATCCATGAACTCGCCGGCAAAATCGCGCTTGAACAGGCGCTCGTCATGGCCGCGATAGGGCACCTGCACCGGGGTCGGGTTATAGTATTCGCATATCACCGCATAGCGCCCGGCGGCGCTGGCGATTTGCGCATAGGCGCGCGGCAATGCATCGGGATTGATGTGAATCAGCACCGTGCAGGTGAAGGCCAGGTCGGCCGGTTGCGGCGGCGCCGTATCAAGCAGCGATCCCTGAAGCACATCGACATAGCTCAGCTGCGCCAGTTCTTCTGCGGCGCGGGCGTTGATCTCGACCCCGCTCAAGGCCGCGCCCGGCAGCAGCGCATGCAGGGCGCGCAAATTGAGGCCGATATTGGCGCCAAACTCGGTGACGCTGCCAATCGGTCCACAGCTTTTCAGAATCCGCGCCCACAGGGCATGGCGCGCCGCCAGCGCCTTGTCGCCGCGGCAGCGCTGCACATAGTCATCGCCAAATTCGCCGCTCCAGAATGCCTCTTGCTCGGTTCCCGCACCCATCATGCCTCTCCTGCAGCCGAATCACCGCTGCAAGGGTGAAGCGCTTTGCAGCGCAGGCCAAGAGGCCGCCTAAAACAGGCTCAGCGCGGCGCGCAGCACCACAAGCAAAGCCAGTGTGCCCAGGCACAGGCCAAACAGCCGCAAGCCGCCGTCATAGAGTTTTGCTGCCATGGTGCTCTCCTTCGCGGGCTCTGTCACGAAAACAGCCAGAAAAAGACCAGGGTGAGGGCCAGAAAACCGGCGCCTTTGCCAAGCG
>JALWUB010000472.1 GCA_026993275.1 Robiginitomaculum sp.
CCGGGCAGCGAAAACAGGGCCACGGTCTTGCCGGCAAACACGTCTTCGGCGCTGACCGGCTCCGGCCCGCCAGCGCCCCAGGTCATGAATTTTCCGTCGGGCAATTTGTCTCCAACTTTGATGGTCATGCGATTCTCCATATCTGATCTGCTGTCAGGATAACCTGCGATGTTCGCCAGGGCGAGAAAAAACCACCCCTTGCACTGAGAGGCAAAAACACCAAAATAAGAGGCATGAGCAAGACACCACATTCCGGTTCTTTCAGCGGGAAAATGCTGATCGCTGCGCCTGGCATGATGGATCCGCGTTTTGCCCGCTCGCTGATCTATATCTGCGGCCATTCGGACGAGCAGGCCATGGGCCTGGTCATCAACCAGCCCTTGCCGGACCTGCGCCTGCCGCAAGTGCTCGACCAGCTTGGCCTGCAAAGCTCCATTCATGTGCCGGACCAGCCGGTGCTTTATGGCGGCCCGGTGGAGCGGGAGCGGGGCTTTGTGCTGCACAGCCTTGATTACCGTGCGCCAGACGCCACCATGCCGGTGACGGACAGCATTGGCCTGACCGCGTCGCGGGAGGTTTTGCTGGCGCTCAGTTCCGACCACAAGCCGCGGCACAGTGCCCTGGCCCTGGGCTTTGCAAGCTGGGGCGCCGGGCAGCTGGAGGCGGAGCTGGCGCAAAATGCCTGGCTGCTCTGCGATGCCGACGAGGCGCTTGTGTTCGATGACTCATACGAGGACAAGTGGGACCGGGCCATGGCCAGCATCGGCGTCGATCCGGCGCGCTATATCGAAACCCCGGGCCAGGCGTAAGGCCGGCGCGGGCGCGCAGTGCGCCGTTTTCATTGCCCGTTACAGCGTTCTATTCAGGTGCAATCCGGGCGAAGGTGATGTGGTCGCGCCAGGCGCCATTGATTTTCAGATATGCGCGCGCCAGGCCCTCTTCGTGAAAGCCTGCGCCCAGAAGCAATTGCCGTGATGGCACATTATCGGGAATGCAGGCCGCCTCGACACGGTGCAGGCGCAATTCGTCAAAGGCAAAGCGGCACACCGCCTCCACAGCGGCGCTGGTCAGCCCCTGGCGGGCAAAGGGCTTGCCGACCCAATAGCCGAGGCTGGCCGATTGCGCCACGCCGCGGCGCACATTGGAAAGATTGCATCCGCCAACCAGGCGCCGGTCATGGTCGCGGTGCACGAAAAACGCATAGCCGCGGCCGCTCTGGCGGTCCTCCGCATAGCGCCGCAAACGCCGCTTGTAGGCCGAGCGGGTCAGTTCGTCACTGGCCCATTGGGGCTCCCAGGGGACAAGGAAATCACGGCTGAGGGCGCGCAAGCGGGCCCAGTCGTCATAATCTTCCATTTGCGGCGGGTGCAGAATCACCCCCTTGCCCACCAGTTCGGAGCCGGGAAGACCGGAAAAGTCTGGCCGGAACAGCGCCATCATTCACCCTATACACGTCTGGATTGGTATTGAACGGCGATTACGGGCAAAGCGCAAGGGTGCTCATGGCGTGCGGCGGACAAACCCCAGCCGGCCATGGCGCACATGCCAGGCCAGATAGATGCCCAGCGCGGCCAGCGCCAGGCCAAACCAGGTCAGGGCATAGTCCAGATGGTTGTTGGGAATGTCCGCATGGGCCGGGGCCGGTTCGGGCCAGTCCGGGCCGATGCGCGGCGGCTCCAGGTCCAGAAGATAGGCGGTCACGGCAGAGCCGCTGCCCAGGGGCGCCAGCAGGGTCCTGGTGTCCGGCGTGAACCACAGCCCGCCCGGCGTGTTCTTGACGGCAAACGGCCCCGGCTTGCGCACCGGCTTGAGAATGCCGTGCAGGGACAAGGGCGTCGTGGCAGGGGCAGGCAGGGCCCAGCTCTTGTCCTGCGCAAAGGGCACAAAGCCCAGATCCACGGTAATGGCCAGGCCATCGTCCGTGACAAAGGGCGCCAGCAGGCGCAAGGCCTGTTTGCCCCGGCGCAGGCTGTAGAGCGGCTGTGGCGGCAGGCCGGCGAAATGGCCATGCACGCTGGCGCGGCGCCAGGCGATCAGCGCACCCTGGCCGCGCTGTGCCAGGAGCTGTGAAAGCGGGACGGGCGGCATATGCGTGCCGCGCTCGATTTGCGCCAGAAGCGCGGTTTTCCAGTGCAGGCGCCTGACCTGCCAGATGCCGAGCGCGATCAGGATGGCCAGCAGGGGAAGCATGGCCAGGGTCAGGCCGGGAGCAGGCTTGAAGCGCAGCATGGCGCGGCTCAGCCGGATTTGGGCTTGTTGCTCTCATGCACATTGTTGCGATACATGAGCGCAAACCAGAACGCCTTGAACGGACGCAACAGGATCAGCGTCAGCACCGTTGCCAGCGGCAGCCAGAGAACGGCGTGCACCCAGATTGGCGGATGAAAGGCGGCTTCCACCAGCAGGGCCGGGAACACCACCAGAATGCCCACCAGCAGGATGATGACACTGGCCGGGCCATCGCCTGCGTCTTCATAGCGAAAATCCATGCCGCAGCATTCGCACTGGTCGGCGAGCTTCAGATAGCCATTGAAGAGAGGGCCTTCTCCGCATTTCGGGCAGACGCACTTCAGCCCCGCCGTCACCGGAGAAATGCCGCGCTTGCTCATCCAAAGATCACATAGACAAAGGTGAACAGGAACAGCCAGACGACATCGACAAAGTGCCAGTACCAGGCGGCTGCCTCCAGGCCGAAATGGTGCTCTGGCGTAAAGCCGCCGCGCATCAGCCGGATCAGGCAGACCAGAAGGAAAATGGTGCCGATGATGACATGGGCGCCGTGAAACCCTGTGGCCATGAAGAAGGTCG
>JALWUB010000473.1 GCA_026993275.1 Robiginitomaculum sp.
CCCTTTCCGTTATCGCGCCTTTAAAGCTTGTCCGTTTCAATGGGCCGGTGAGCCCATCGCCGCTTTCAGGCGGGGCACAGGGAATGGACCAATGACCTTGCCGCTTGCCAGAGCCCGTCTGGCCATCTTGGCCAAGCGCCTTGGCCGTGCCCGCGGGGGCGCGACGGCGGTGGAATTCGCCCTGGTTGCGGCGCCGTTTTTCTTTTTGCTGTTCGCCATCATCGAAGTCACCATGGTGTTTTTCACTTCCACCGCGCTGGAAAACGCCACCATGGAGACGGCGCGCAAGATCCGCACCGGCCAGTTGCAAAGCACGGGTGCGTCCGGCGCCGATTTTACCAATCAGGTGTGCGCGGCAATGAGCGGGCTGATCAGTTGCCAGGGCAAGCTCAGTGTGGATGTGCGCACCTTCCAGGATTTTGGCAATATCAATATCAACAACCCGATAGACAATCAGGGCAATCTGGACACCAATGCCTTCCAGTTTGATCCCGGCGGAGCCGGCGACATCGTCCTGGTGCGGGTGTTTTACACCTGGAAGATCAACACCCCGCTGATTGGCTCCGTGTTTGCCAACATGGCTGGCAACAACCGGCTGATCGCCGCCACGGCGGCGTTTCGCAACGAACCGTTCGGGGGCAATTGATGATGCGCTCTGGCACACGTCTTTGCCGCCTGGCGCGGCGCCTGTGGCGGGATTGCGGCGGTATCAGCGCCGTTGAATTCGCCCTGATCGCGCCGGTGATGATCGCCATCCTGTTTGGCTCTGTGGAGCTGAGCCTGGCCCTGATTGCCGACCGCAAGGTCACCCAGACCGCATCGACCATCGCCGATCTGGTGGCCCAGGATGACGCCATCAGCGCAAGCGAAATGGCCGACATCTTCACCGCGGCCAGCGCCATCATGCAGCCCTATGACACCGCCCCGCTGCAAATGCGCATTTCCAGCATCGTCATGGCGCCGGACGAGACCGTCACCGTGGACTGGAGCGAGGGCAAAAACATGAGTGCCCGCCGAAGCGGCTCCAGCGCCACGGTACCCAACGGCCTGCTGCAGCCCAATACCAGCATTATCATGGCTGAAGTCAATTATGACTACACCCCGGTGCTCGGCAATTTTCTCAATGCGCCCATCAGTCTTGGCGAAACCTTTTATCTGCGCCCGCGCCGCTCCATGAAGGTTGCAGGCCCCTGAGGGTGTCCTGCACCTGCATCCAGCGCGGGCTGGTGGCTTCATAGCGGGCCGCGCCCAGCGTGCCAAAATCCACCCCGCCCAGCACCTGCATGCCGATCAGGGCATTGCTCATGAAGGCGCACTCGGCCTGCAGCATGGCCTCTGGCGCATAGCGGCCTTCGCGCACCGCAATGCCGGCTTCTGCCATGCCCTGCAACACCCGGGCGCGCATGGTGCCGGGCAGGATGGCACCATTCAGGGCCGGTGTGTGCCAGCTTTCCTCATGCCACCAGAACAGATTGGCGGCGCTGGCGCTGGCGATATCGCCGGCCACGTCGCGCATGACCACTTCGGCACGCATTGCTGCGCTGTGCTGATGCAGGCGCGCGGCCACGGCATCAATATAGGACAGCGTCTTGTGGGCACACGAGACAGACCACGGATTGCGCCGCAGGCGCGACAGACCCAGCACCGGCGGCTGCGGATAACGGGGCAGGCCTGCGCTCATGGTAATTGCCATCACCGGCGCAGGCTTGGTGGGCAGAGCGAGGCCGCGCGGCGCCGGGCCGCGGGACAGGATCAGCCGCGCCGCGCCGCGGTCCATGGCATTGGCCCCTGCGAGTTTGCGCAAGGCCTGAACGGTTTGGCTCTTGCTGTAGGGCACGGCGATGCGCAAGAGCGCCGCGGACGCGGTGAGCCGGGCCCAGTGGCCATCAAAATGACACGGCTGGCCCGCCTCGATCCGGATGGTTTCAAACAGGCCGTCGCCCAGCGCCGCGCCGCGGTCGGCAAGCGCCAAGGCGGGCGTCCCGGCCGGTTGCACGGCCCCGTTCAGCCAGTGCCATGGCGCGCTTGTCTTCATGGCTCTGCTCCGGCAGCGCGGCACAGCGCCCGCGCCTTGTCCAGCATTTCGGCATATTCCATCGCCGGATCGGAGTCGGCAACAATGCCGCCGCCGGTGCGAAAACGCCATTGCCAGCCGGCGCCGTGGCGCACATGTTCGGCGGTGCGGATCAGCACGCTGAAATCCGCGGCGCCATGGCGGCTGATATAGCCCAGCGCGCCGCAATAGGGGCCGCGGGCCCGGCCTTCCATGGCGGCAATGATCTGCATGGCGCGCACTTTGGGCGCGCCGGTGATCGAGCCCGCCGGAAAACAGGCGGCCAGCACGTCCCGCGCGGTCTTGCCGGGCGCCAGCTGCCCGGTCACGGTGGAGACAAGATGGTGCACATTGGCAAAGCTGCGCAAGGCGCACAGCGCCGCAACCTGCACCGAGCCCGGCCTGCAGACCCGGGCCAGGTCATTGCGCATCAGATCCACAATCATCAGGTTTTCGGCCCGGTCCTTGGCGCTGCGCAGCAGCGCCTGCGCCAGTGCCCGGTCACGCGCCGTCTGCTGATGGCGCGGCCGCGTGCCCTTGATCGGTGAGGTTTTGACCAGGCCCTCCGCGGTGACCGCAAAGAACCGCTCCGGCGAATTGCTGACCAGAACCTGATCCGCACTGCGCCGGAAAAAGCCGCCAAACGGCGCCGGGCTTTGCCGGCACAGACGGTGAAAACATGTCAACGCATCCTCCGGCCCGGCCAGATCAACGGCAAAACCCTGGCTGATATTGGCCTGGAAAATGTCACCCGCCGCAATCAGCGCCCGCACCTTTGCCACCGCGCCTTCAATCTGCACGCGGCTGTTCAGCCTGCGCAGCGCCGCAGCCGCTGGCGGTGCAGGCTCCGGCAAGGGCGCATCGCCCAGAAGCGCAGCAAAGCGCTGCGCCTTTTCTGTGTCAGGCCCCACCACCCAAAGCGCCTCTTTGTGGTGATCAAACAGGGCGACACAGGGATAATGGCCAAAGGCAAGGTCCGGCCAGGAGCTGCCCTCAAGCCGCGGCACGGGCTCCAGGCTGGCGCCCAGTTCATAACAGGCCAGGCCGGCATGGCCACCAAGAAAGGGCAGGGGCGGAACCGGGCCCGGCACGGGCGCCAGGGGCGGCAGGCCATCCAGCGCCCCGGGGCCGCTGGCCTCATGAATATCGTCGGGGCGCGCCAGCACGAGCGACCAGCGCCCCCCGGCCGGACCGCCGCCAGGCCCCAGAAGCAGGGCATAGGGCTCGGCGCTCAGGGGCGCAAAGGCGCACAGGGGATCCCGCCAGGGCAGCGGGATGGCCACCGGCGCGGCAGCACCTGGCATCACACCAGCAAGGCGCGGCGCAAGGCTTCGCGCTCTCTTGTTCCGATCCCCAGGGCTGTTTCCAGATAACGCTCCACCGGCCCGGTGACAGCCAGCGCCGCGCGCAAAAAGTCCGCTTCCACCCCCAGCATCGGCCGCAAGGCCTCCGGTTCTACCGTCTTGCCGGTCTGCGCGCCGACACGCCTGGCCACAGCGGGCAGCAAGGCGCCGATATCCACGGCCGTATTGGTCAGCAGATAATCGTCCATCACCGTCTCTGCAGAAACCCCCAGGGCCAGCAGGATCAGCGCCGCCAGAATGCCGGTGCGGTCCTTGCCCGCGGCACAATGCACCAGCACCGGCCGTCCCTGCATCAGGGCCTGAAAGACCTGCGCGAAAATCGCCTGGTGGTGCGGCTCTGCGGGAATGCGCTGATAGGCGCTGATCATGTAGGCGTGCACGGCCCTGGTGCTGAGATCTGCCTCGCGCAGAAACTGCACATGCGGCGCCTCGTCATAGCCGCCCCTGGCGGCTTGCAGAATGAGGGCCGGGGGTGCCGGCAGCGGACGGTTGGGCTCGCGTTCGCGCTCGGCGGGCTGGCGCAAATCGGCCAGAGCGTGCAGGCCAAGGCCATCAATGGTGTCAAGGTCGTCGTCTGTGGCCCGCGCCAAATGCCCGGACCGGAACAGCACGCCGCGTGCAACCTGCGCCCCGCCCATGGCAGGCCAGCCGCCAAAATCACGAAAATTGTGCACCCCTTCCAGTGAAATGATGCGGGTGTCTTTCATCGGAAGGGCGGCTCGTTAAAGGCGCGCAGCTTGCGGCTGTGCAGCGCATTGACCACGTCGGTCTTCAAAATTGCGATGGTTTCCAGGCCAATGCGCAAGTGCTCGGCAATGGAGCGCTCGTAGAAGGCATTGGCGGCGCCCGGCAGCTTGATCTCGCCATGCAGGGGCTTGTCGGATACGCACAGGAGCGTGCCATAGGGCACGCGCATGCGAAACCCGTTGGCGGCGATGGTCGCCGATTCCATGTCCACCGCAATGGCGCGCGACTTGTTGAACCGGCGCGCCTCGGCGCTGTAGCGCAGCTCCCAATTGCGGTCATCCTTGGTGACCACGGTGCCGGTGCGCAAGCGCGACTTGACGCGCTCCATCCCTTCCCCGGACACCCGCCCGGTGGCGACTTGCAGGGCCGTCTGAATCTCGGCAATCGGCGGGATCGGGATTTCCAGCGGCAGGCACTGGTCGAGCACATGGTCATCACGCAAATAGGCATGCGCCAGCACATAATCGCCCAGGCGCTGGGACTGGCGCAAGCCGCCGCAATGGCCGATCATCAGCCAGCATTGCGGCCGCAGCACCGCCAGATGATCGGTGGCGGTCTTGGCGTTTGATGGCCCGACGCCGATATTGACCAGGGTGACCCCGCGCCCGCCGGGCGCCTTCAGGTGATAGGCCGGCATCTGGTATTTGCGCCATGGCGCGGCATTGATTCTGGCAGCCGCATCGGGGGTGTCCCGGTCGATCGAAACAAACCCGGCTGCCGACAGGCCGGTATAGGGGCTGTCTTCCTTTTGCACCTCGTCCACCGCCCATTTGACGAATTCGTCCACATAACGGTGGTAATTGGTGAACAGGATGAATTGCTGCACGTCTTCAAACGGCGTGCCGGAATAGTGTTTGAGGCGAAACAGCGAATAATCGGTGCGCGGGGCATCAAACAGCGACAACGGCAGGGTCAGGCCATCGGGCTGCATGTCCCCGTCGGCCAGCTCGTCCCCGACCGCGACCAGATCGGCATAGGGAAAGATCCGCGCCAGCTCCGCCGGTGTGGCATGGCGCATGTCCAGGTCCTCGGCGCCATCAAGCACATAGGAATAGGGGATTTCCTGCCCGGAACGCCCGGTGCTGACCTCGATGTCATAATCTACGAGCAGCAGTTCAAGCTGTTCGATCAGATAATTGCGGAACAGTTCGGGGTGGGTGATGGTGGTGGTGTAGACGCCGCCGGAAGAGAGCTTGCCATAACTGCGCGACACCTGCGGCGGCGGCCCGTCCGGACTGTAGACAACCCGCAATTCCGGATAGGCAAAGGCGCCCTGGGCCCGGGCCGCTTGGTCCGGCGCCTGGCCGTGCTCCAGATAGGCCCGCAGCGCCGTGCGCAAGTTCGTGACCGAGGCCTCATAAAGCGCGGCCAGTTCATCAACGCATTGGGCGGCGCGCTTGCGGGCTTGGGCCGCAGACATGCCCATGGCGCTTCAGTCTTCCTTGCGCACAAAGGTGACGGCAAAATAGGGCTCGCCATCAAACAGGTCCTTTGGCGGCGCCATGCCATCGATGATCTGAAACACATGCGGCTCGATGCGCCCCTCCATGCGGTAGCCCCTGGCCGCCATCTTGGAGCGGTGAAACTCCATGGCCGCCTCGGAAAAGCTTTTCGCCAGTATGGTCACACGGTTTGGCGCATCAGACATGCCGGTCTCCTCATTCGCCCAAAATGGCCTTGAGGCGTTATCTAGCCCCTAAGCGGGGCAAGGTGAAGAGCGGCGCCGCAAAAAGCCTCAGGCGGCCTCGCCTGCCCTGGCCTTTCTGCTGGCGCGCGCGGCGCTGGCGGCACGTTCGATGGCGCAATACAGCGCCCGCGGGTCGATGGGTTTGGAAATATAGTCGTTCATGCCCGCGGCCAGACAGGTCTCGCGGTCGCCCAGCATGGCGTTGGCGGTCATCGCCACGACCGGGGTTCCGGCATTGATGCTGCTGCTGGCGCGCAGGGCCCTTGTCGCGGCAAGGCCATCCATGATGGGCATCTGGATGTCCATCAGAATCACATCAAAGCGCGCCGCGGCGGCCAGCTCCAGCGCTTCCTTGCCATGCCCGGCCCAGACCACCTCGCCGCCAAGGGGACGCAGAAATGACGCCAGCACACGCTGGTTGATCGGATTGTCCTCGACCGCCAGAATCCGCACACCGGACTTGAGCGCTTCAGACTTGCCCGATTGCGCCGTGTTTTCAGGCCGGGCCGCCGTGACCGCAGCCGCCTTCACGGCAAGGGTGAATGTGGAGCCCTGCCCCGGCGCCGACACCACGGTGAGATCGCCGCCCATCATCCGCGCCAGCTTGCGCGAGATCGCCAGGCCGAGGCCGGTGCCGCCATAATGGCGGGTGATGGCCGTGTCTGTCTGCTCGAAGGCCGAGAACAGCTTGTCCTGCGCCTCCTTGCTGATGCCAATGCCGGTGTCGCTGACGGCGAACACCAGTTGCACCTGATTGCCGTCCAGCCTCCTGGCGCTGACGCGCACGGCAATCTCCCCTTCCTGCGTGAACTTGGCCGCATTGGACAACAGGTTGAAGAGGATCTGGCGGATGCGCACCGGATCGCCCCGCACCACGGACGGCACGCTGTCGTCAATGCTGAAGGCCAGGTGCACGTCCTTGTTGTCGAGAACCGGCCGCCACAGGCGCTCGAGCTTGCGCAGGGTGTGGCGGATATCGACATCCGCCGTATCGATATCCAGCTTGCCGGCCTCGATCTTGGACAGATCCAGAATGTCGTTGAGCAGCGACATCATCACGTCACCGGCATCGAGCAGGGTTTTGACGTTCTCGCGCTGCTCTTCGTCCAGATCCGACCTGGCCAGCAAGCCGGCCATGGCCAGAACCGCATTCATCGGTGTGCGCAGCTCATGGCTCATCATCGCCAGAAAGGCGGACTTGGCCGTGTTGGCCTCCTCCGCGGCAATCCGTGCCGCCTCGGCCTTGTCGCGGGTGCGGCTGAGCAGCGTTATGTCATTGAAACAGGCAATCAGGCCGCCATTGTCCACCGGGCCGATGCGGGCCTCGATGACCTTGCCGCCCGGGCGGCGCAGGATCACCGTGCCGCGCCGGCGCCGCCGCAGCCGTGTGACCAGGCGCACCACCTTTTCGCGCGGCGCGCCGGGCAGCAGCCGGCAGGCAAAATCCTCGATGGACAGGCCCGGCGCAATTCTGGGGTGGCGCAGGTCCAGCAGGCTTTCGACCGGGCTGTTGGCCTGGTTCAGCTGCCCTGCGCCGTCAAACATCGCCACGCCCACATCCAGCGTGTTCAGCATGGCGTGCACTTGCGCATCCCGGGTTTCGCCCTGGCGCTGCAATTGCCGCACCTGGCCGGCATCATGCAAGACACAGATGCGGCGCCCGTGCTGGCCGATATTGGCCGCGATGATGGAAATCACCGCATCGAACTTCTTGCCATTGCAGCGCCGCGCCACCGTCTCGACCTTGTCCGCAATGACAGTGCCGGGCCGGGCGGGCTGAAACAGTCCGGCGTTCAGCTCGGGCAGGATGGCGGCCATGGACTGGCCATTGATGGCTTCGGCGGTGCAGCCCAGCATGTCCAGTGCGGCGGGATTGGCCGACACCACTTCAAAGCCGCTATTGGTCACCAGAAGCGCATCGGAAACGTGGCTGGCCAACAGGTCAAAACGCTGGTCGGCAGCCTGATAGGCGCTCTCGACAAGCGCCGAAAGCTTGTCAACCGCAATGCCGCCTCCCTGTTCATCCGCCGCCAGGCTCAGATGGCGTTTGAGAAGATGATGCACACTGTTCACCCGTCTTGCCGCCGTTTCCCCCCGGACCGGCTGTTGTCATTGCCGGGATTATGCCCCGGCGGCGCTGAAGAAGCGGTTAACCGGACCGGGATTTGTGCTCTGGCGGCTGCCGCGGTTGAATGGCGCCGCCGCCTGTGGTCTATAGGCGCCTTGATCTCTTCTGCGAACGGAGCCCGCCTGACATGCGCCTGATTATTGGCATAGCTGGCGCCAGCGGCGTCATTTACGGCATTCGCCTGCTTGAATACCTGCGCGCCATGAAGGGTGTCGAAACCCATCTGGTGCTGAGCAGGACGGCCCGGATGAACATTGGCGTCGAGACAGACTGGCGCGTGCGGGATGTCGAGGCCCTGGCCGACCAGGTTCATGCCAACAGCGATCTTGGCGCCGCCATCGCATCGGGCTCGTTTCGCACCGATGGCATGATCGTTGCCGCCTGCGCCATGAAAACACTGTCCGCCATCGCCAATTCCTATGCCAGCGACCTGATCGCGCGCGCCGCCGACGTGACCCTGAAAGAGCGCCGCAAGCTGGTGCTGATGCCGCGCGAGACGCCGTTGCATGCCGGGCATTGCGACCTGATGGCCAAGGCCAGCGCTCTGGGCGCCATCATCGCGCCGCCCATGCCGGCCATGTATATCCGCCCGCAGAGCGTCGATGACCTGGTCGATCACGCCGCCGGGCGCATACTGGACCTGTTTGGCATCGACACGCCCGACATGCAGCGCTGGCCGGGCCTGGCCGAAGCGCGCCGCCGCGACTGAATGGCGCCGCCTGCGCCCGCTGCCGCGCACGCCATTCCGGCGCCCGTGCTGGATCTGCTGGAGCAGGAGCGCGCCAATGTCTGGCTGACCGGGCGCGCCGGCACCGGCAAGACCACGCTGCTGAAACAGTTTGCCGCCCGCCATGACGGCACATGCGCAGTGCTGGCGCCCACCGGCATTGCCGCCATCAATGCCGGCGGCCAGACCATCCATTCCTTCTTTCGCCTGCCGCCGCGCCTGGTCGAGCCTGAGGACGTCCGGCGCATCCGCTATGCCGGGGCGTTGCGCGCCATCAAGACGCTGATCATTGACGAGGCCTCGATGATCCGCGCCGATGTCATGGCCGCCATCGACCGCTCCTTGCGCATCAACCGCGATTCCGATGCGCCCTTTGGCGGCGTGCAGATGGTGCTGGCGGGCGACCCCTATCAATTGCCGCCGGTGATCGAGCGCGATCTGGGCCCCTATCTGGATGAAACCCATGGCGGGCGTTATTTCTTTTCGCCGCCAGCCTTTGCCGATGGCGATTTCCATCTGGCCGAACTGACCCGGGTATACCGCCAGTCCGACCCGGTGTTTCTGGATGTGCTGGCCGGGGTGCGCAGCGGCGAACTGAGCCGCATGCACGCCGAAATCCTGGCCGCGCGTGCCGCACCCCGCGATCCGGTCGAGGCCAGCCAGACCCATGTGGTGCTGACCGGCACCAACACGGCGGCCTTCGCCATCAACCATGCCCGCCTCGAGGCCCTGCCAGGGCCGGTGCAGGCCTATGACGCCAGGGTTTCGGGCGAATTTGACCCCCGGCTCTACCCCACCGAGGCGCCCCTGCTGCTCAAGCCCGGCGCCCGCGTCATCATGCTCAAGAACGATGCGGACAGGAACTGGGTCAATGGCACGCTGGCCACCGTCGTGACAGCCGCGCCGGAGCGGCTGGAGGTCGAAATCGCGGGCACCAGGCATGAGGTGGAGCCGGCCAGGTGGGAGCGCATACGCTATGGCTTTGATGCCGCCAGCAAGACCCTGAACAAGGACGTTATCGGCACCTTCACGCAATACCCCTTGCGCCTGGCCTGGGCGCTGACGATTCACAAGGCGCAAGGCCAGAGCCTGGACAAGGTCTATGTGGACCTGCGCCGCGGCCTGTTTGCCCATGGCCAGGCCTATGTGGCACTGAGCCGCTGCCGCTCGCTCGACGGGCTGCAACTGTCGCGGCCGCTGCGGCCGCAGGACCTGCATCTGGACCGCCGCGCCCTGGCCGTTGGCCGGCTCCTGGACGTGCAGGAGCATGACACCTGCCGCCTGGCCAGACTGGCCCCGCCAGTAAACTGAGCGGCGGCCTATGCTTCTTCCGGGGAGATCCGCACCTTGGTGATCTGGTTGCGCTTGCGGGCGCACACCGTGAAGCGGTGGCCATGGAAGGAAAACGTCTGGCCGACTTCGGGAATGGTCTGGGCTTCGTGAATGATCAGCCCGGCAATGGTCACCGCCTCCTCGTCGGGCAAGTCCCAGTCCAGCGCCCGGTTCAGGTCGCGCACGCTGACCTCGCCGGCGACCAGCACCGAGCCATCCTCCTGGCGGTGAATGCCGCGCGCCGGCAGGTCGTATTCATCCTCGATCTGGCCGACGATTTCCTCAAGAATGTCTTCCAGGGTGACCAGGCCCATGAGGGCGCCATATTCGTCCACCACCAGGGCAAAATGCGCGCGCCGCTGGCGGAAGGCGTTGAGCTGTTCGGGCAGGGTGGTGGTTTCGGGCACAAACCAGGGCGGACGCATGATGGCGCGGATGTCGATGGCGTCAAAATTGCCCTTGTGCTGGCGCATGGCGCGCAAGAGGTCCTTGGCGTGCAGAACGCCAATGATGTTCTCTGGCTCCTTCTCCCACACCGGCAGGCGCGAAAACCCGCTTTGCAGCACCTCGTCTATGATCCGGTCCGGGGCGGCACTGGCATCGACCATGCGCATGTTCTTGCGGTGCACCATGATTTCCCCGACGGTCAGATCGCGCAGATCCAGAATGCCGCCGATCATGTCCCGGTCATGCTTTTTCACGGCGCCCTCGCGGGCCAGCAGGTCAACGGCGCCGCGCAATTCCTCATGGGCGCTCAGCACCGGCCCCTCGGCGCGAATGCCAAACAGCATGAACAGCGCCTTGATGATCGCCTCCACGCCCATGACGATGGGGGCGAAGACAATGCGGACATACTTGATCGGCAGCGACACCAGCATGGCGGCGCGGTCGGGATTGCTGATCGCCCAGGTCTTGGGCGCCACTTCAGCGAAAATCAGCACCAGCGCCGTCATCACCACGGTCGCCAGCACCACGCCCAGATG
>JALWUB010000474.1 GCA_026993275.1 Robiginitomaculum sp.
GGCGTCGGCGTTTCGGTGGTCAATGCGCTTTCGGTGCGCCTGGACCTGACCATCTGGCGCCACAACAAGGAATTTTTCATGCGCTTCGCCCATGGCGAGCCGGAGGGCGACCTGGCGGTGGTCCGGGAGAGCACGGACGGGCGCACCGGCACCATGGTGCGCTTCTGGCCGTCGCCGGAGACGTTCACCATGGTCGAGTTTGATCGCAACACCCTGTTGCACCGGCTGCGCGAACTGGCCTTTCTGAACTCCGGCGTGACCATCAATCTGCGCGACGAGCGCGGACCCGAGCCGTTCGAGATCAGCATGCACTATGAAGGCGGGGTCGAGGCCTTTGTGCGCCATCTGGACCGCGCCAAGACGCCGCTTCTGCCCGAGCCCATCCTGATACGCGGCGAGCGCGACGGCATTGCCGTCGAGACGGCCCTGTGGTGGAATGACGGCTATCATGAAAACGTGCTGGCCTTCACCAACAACATTCCGCAGCGCGATGGCGGCACCCACCTGGCCGGCTTCCGGGGCGCCCTGACCCGCTCGATCAATGCCTATGCCGCACAAATGGGCGCGGCCAAGAAGGAAAAGGTTTCGCTGTCCGGCGACGATGCCCGCGAAGGCCTGACCTGCGTCTTGTCGGTCAAGGTGCCGGATCCCAAATTTTCCTCGCAGACCAAGGACAAGCTGGTTTCGTCCGAAGTGCGCCCGGTGGTGGAAAGCCTGGTCGGGGCCGGGCTCAATGACTGGTTCGAGGAGCACCCGGCGGAAGCCAAGCTGATCGTGCAAAAGATTGTCGAGGCGGCGGCGGCGCGCGAAGCGGCGCGCAAGGCGCGCGAGCTGACCCGGCGCAAGTCGGCGCTGGATGTGGCCTCCCTGCCTGGCAAGCTTGCCGACTGCCAGGAACGCGACCCGGCCCTGGCGGAAATTTTCATTGTCGAGGGCGACAGCGCCGGCGGCTCGGCCAAGCAGGGGCGCAACCGCAAGAACCAGGCGATTCTGCCCTTGCGCGGCAAGATCCTCAATGTCGAGCGCGCCCGCTTTGACAAGATGCTGTCTTCGGCGGAGATCGGCACGCTGATCACGGCCTTTGGCACGGGCATTGGCCGCGATGATTTCGACATCGAGAAGCTGCGTTACCACAAGATCATCATCATGACCGATGCCGATGTGGACGGCGCCCACATCCGCACGCTGTTGCTGACCTTCTTTTACCGGCAGATGCGCGAGCTGATCGAGCGCGGCTATCTCTATATCGCCCAGCCGCCGCTCTACAAGGCCACCAAGGGGCGCTCGGAGCGCTATTTGAAGGATCAGGACGAGATGGATGCCTATCTGCTCGATGAAGGCGTTGAGGATGCGGTGCTGGAGCTGGCCAGTGGCGAGCAGATCACCGGGGCGGACCTGCGCGCCCTGGTTGACGAGGCCAAGCGTGTGCATCAGCTGGTGGCGCGCCTGGAGGCGCGTGCCCCGGCCGCGGTCATTGCCCAGGCGGCCATTGCCGGGGTGTTTGGCCGCGATGCCGGCGAAAACGAACTGGAGGCCGCCGCCGCGCGCCTGAACAGCATTGCCGAGGAGGGCGAGGGCAATTGGCGCGGCGCCTTTGGCGACGATGGCGCGGTGGTGTTCAGCCGCGAAGTGCGCGGCGTGCGCGAGACCATCACGCTTGATGCCGCATTCTGCCGCGCCGCCGATGCGCGCGCCCTGCACGCCATGCAGGCGGATTTGCAGCGCACCTATGCCGGTCCCGCCGTGTATCGCCGCAAGGGCCGCGAAACCGTCATCCACGGGCCGCTGGAGCTGTTCACGGCGGTGCTGGCCGAGGGCTCGCGCGGGCTTTCCATCCAGCGCTATAAGGGCCTTGGCGAAATGAATGCCGACCAGTTGTGGGAAACCACGCTGGACCCGGACGCGCGCTCGCTCTTGCAGGTGCGCGTCGAGCACGCCGACGATGCCGACGACATTTTCACCAAGCTCATGGGCGATGTGGTCGAGCCCCGCCGCGCCTTCATCCAGAACAACGCCCTCGAGGCGGAGGTGGATGTTTGAGGCTGGCGCTTGAGTCAGGCATGTATCTAGGGCGTAGACCTACAGGCCTGCGCCCTGAACAGGCTGGTCTGGTGTTCACTTAACATCCTCACCAGTCCAGAATCACCTTGCCGCTCTTGCCAGAGCGCATGGTTTCAAAGCCCTTCTGAAACGCGCTTATGGGAAAATGGTGGGTGATGATGGGCGCCACATCCAGTCCCGAGCCCAGCATGGCCAGCATCTTGTACCAGGTTTCAAACATGCGCCGGCCATAAATGGCTTGGATGGTCAGGGCCTTTTCGATGACCGTGCCCCAGCGCACTTTGGTCTCGCCCGGCGGAATGCCCAACAGCGCGATCTTGCCGCCCATGACCATGGTATCGACCATTTGCAAGAAGGCGGGCTCGGCGCCAGACATTTCCAGCCCCACATCAAAGCCTTCGGTCATGCCCAGTTCCGCCATGACATCGCGCAAATCCTCCTTGCCCACATTGACCGGGCGCACGTCGGCGAGATTGGCGGCCAGATCAAGGCGTGCCGCGTTGATGTCGGTAATCACCACATGGCGGGCCCCGGCATGGCGGGCAATGGCCCCGGCCATGGCGCCAATGGGGCCGGCGCCGGTAATCAGCACGTCCTCGCCGACCAGATCGAAGGTCAGGGTGGCGTGCGTGGCATTGCCCAGCGGGTCCAGAATGGCGGCGACATCATCGCTGACATGTTCGGGCAGCGGCACCACATTGAAGGC
>JALWUB010000475.1 GCA_026993275.1 Robiginitomaculum sp.
CGCCCGTGCCCTGCCCCGCCGCGATGGGCGGCTTGCACACGCCGCTATTGCCGGGCGCATAGGTGCGGCCTGCCTGATTGAGATAGAAGGCCGAGGTGTCGGCGGCGCCGTGCGGATTGTGGCAATGGCCGCAATTGATGTCGAGATAGGCGCGCGCGCGGGCTTCCAGCGGCGCGGACGTGTCCTGCGCGCGGGCATTGCGCGGCGCCTTGTCCGGGCCGGGAAAGCCGGAAAGCTTGCCGAGGCGGGCCAGGTGCACCAGCTGGTTTTCCGCGCCATCGGCATAGGCATAGATCTTGTTCAGATGGCGCGCCTTGGGGCCCAGCGGCTGAATCGCCCTTGTGGTGGCATTGGGGGCATGGCAGCCGGCGCACTGATTGGCATTGGGAATGACATAGGCAAAGTCCAGCCCCGTGCCGTCGGGCTTTTGCACATGCAGGCGCTGCAGGCCGCCCGTGCGCTCCAGCACCGCATCCTTTTGCGCCGCATCCCAGATATAGGGCAGCGCCGCCCAGCCGTTCTTGCGGTGCACCAGAATGCGCGTCTCGACCAGGTGCACATGGCGCAAATCCAGACCCTCACCGGCAAAATCATTGCTGTAATCACTGTTGCGCAGCAAGGTCCCGCCGCTGGCCGTGGGATAGTAGAAGGTCTTGGCGATCACCGTGCCAACGGGAAAATCAAGCGCCGCGCCGGTGCGGTATTGCGCGCTCTTGCCCGGCGGGATCCACAGCACCCGCAATTTGTGCGCCGCGTCGGTGAACAGCGGCGTGTTGAGATCATAGGGCACGGTGTCCTGGCCCAGCACCAGCCTGTCCCCGTGCACGGTGACCATGCCCCAATCGCTCAAATGCTCCGGATTCTTGTCCAGCCAGGGCGTCACCCTGGGCGGCGCCGCTCCGCAGGCGGCGAGGATGAGAAGCGCTGCAAGGCACAGGGCCGAACCTGCGGCTGTCCTCTTTCCCCCCATCGGCCGCTGACGCGGCCACTTCCCCCGCAGGCGGGGGAAGAGACCCTGCTTCCGCGCTGGCGCCTTTCCTCCCCTGCTCGCGGGGGAGGTGCCCCGCAGGGGCGGAGGGGGCAAGCATGCCTGCAGCCAATCAGAAAGGGACACGCCAGCCTCCCCTCAGAACGTCACCGCGGGCCAGGAGGGCAGCGTGCAGGCATAGGGGCTCTGGTCCATGGACGGGTGCTTGTAGCCGCCCGGGCCATCGGCATTGATGACCTTGGCACCGCCATTTTGCACGCAGATGCGCTTGTCCGGCGGCAACTGCCCCTTTTCGTCAAGCAAGGCCGTGTTGACATAGCCATCCCACATGATGTCCGGCAAATGCCCCTTGAGGCCGAACATGGCGAGTTTCAGCGCCTTCAGGTCCAGTTGCGATGGCGCATTGCCGCCACCCTCAAAGGCATTGCCGTGAATGTAAATGCCTTCCGGATAGGGGTCGAAACTGGGCTTGATGCCCTTTTCATCCATGGAGCCGACGGAAAGATAGCTCGAAATGATGATGTTGGCGGTCTTGTTGTCCTTGATGATATTGTTGAAGATCTCGACCTTGTCATTGGCCATCACCAATATGCCGGTGCCTGCGGGCACGGTGCTGACAATGGCGCCCTTGTGGGCGAAGTTTTTCAGATTGTTGGCAACCACCACATTGTCATGCACCCGCGTCTGATAGCCGCGCTGTTCCAGATTGGGCAGGTTGAACACCAGAATGCCCCCGGTATTGCCCCTGGCGGTATTGCCATAGACATCGGCATTGATGGAGTTTTCCACCTCCATGCCGGCGACATTGCCCTCGGCAAGATTGTTGCGCATGATGATGTCGCGCGACTGGCCGACATAGATCCCCGCGTCCGATGCGCCTTTGGCGATGCAATTCTCGACCAGCACGTTTTGGGTCTGCACCGGGTAAATGCCATAAGCGCCATTTTCGGTATTGGGGCCGCGCGTCCATTCGGTGCGCACGCCGCGAATGATGATGTTCTTGCCTTCATTGACCTTCAGCGCATCGCCCCTGGTGTCCTCGATGGCAAGGTTCTCGATGGTGAAATCACTGGCCGTGACCAGCAGGCCTTCGGCCCCGGCAACCTGGTTCTTGAATGACAGAATCGTCTTGTCCTGTCCGGCGCCGCGGATCGTGACCCCGTCCACGGTCAGCGACAAGGAGCGGTCAAACAGGAACTTGCCTGCCGGAATGGTGATGATGTCGCCGGGCTGCGCGTCCAGCAACTGGCCTTGCAGCTGTTTTTGAAACGCCGCGTTTTGCGCGGCCAGTTCGCTTTGTTGCGGCACCACCTCGCCCGCTTTCTGGCACCCGGCCAGAAGCAGCACGGCCAGCACCAGCGCACCTGAAACTTTCATCATCATCTCTCCCCCTTTGGCCGGCATTGTGCGCGATGCCGCACAACAAATCCAGCAAAAATTAAACGCCGTTCAATTTGTAATCATGCATCAGGTGATAGCGTGCCCGGTCCTGGCCCAACTGGCTTTGATAGAGCCCGAAACGATCAAGTGTAAACGCGGGCAGCGAAAAGGAGGCCATGCGGGTCAGGAAGCGTGCCGCATCCGCCGCTGTTGTGCCCCTGCAATAGGCCAGGGTGATGTGCGGTTTGTATGTTCTGCTCTCGCACACCAGCCCGGCGCGGCAGGCGGCGGCGCGGCAGGCGGCGGCAAGCTGATCCAGCGCCGCATTGGGCCGGATGCCGATCCACAAGGACCGCGGTGCCTTGCGGCCAAAGCTCCCGGCCTCGCCAAGCTCCAGCTGCAGGGCCGGGGCATTGATCTTTGCAAGCTGTGCCGCCAGGTCATCGGCCAGCACCGGCGGGGTTTCGCCATAAAAGGCCAGGGTGATATGCAAGGCCTCGCGGGGCCGCCAGCGCGCTCCCGGCACGCCGTGCTGCACGCCCAGCAAGGGCCGGGCGATGGCATCGGGCAGCGGCAGGGCGGCAAACAGGCGCATGGGCCTTTCCTCACATTACGGGCAGGGCGAGCGATGCGCCGCGTTCAGCGCGTTCACCGCCGACTCCAGTTCATCCGTCCAGGGGATGTCGAAGGCGGCAATGTCCGCTTCGAGTTGCGCCATGGTGGTGGCGCCGATCAGCGTCGACGTGACAAACGGGCGGGTGTCGCAGAATTTCAGCGCCAGTTGCACCGGGCTGAGGCCGTGCTCGCGGGCACAGTCCACGCACGCGGCAATGGCCTCCTGCGCGCCGGGGCCCTGATAGCGGCCGATCATGTCGAACAGCGTGCCGCGCGCCCCCGCAGGCCGTTTGCCGCCCAGATATTTGCCGGTCAGCGTGCCCTGGCCCAGCGGCGAATAGGCCAGCAGCCCGACATCCTCGCGCAGAGCGATCTCCGCCAAGCCAATCTCGAAGGTGCGGTTGACCAGGTTATAGGCATTCTGGATCGAGGCGATGCGCGGCAGGCTGCGCGCCTGCGATTCTTCCAGATAGCGCATCACCCCCCAGGCAGTTTCGTTGGAAACGCCGATGTGGCGGATATTGCCCTTTTGCACATGCCGGTCCAGCGCCTCCAGAATGACCTCGAAGGGGGTGAAGTCCTGGGGGTAATCGACATAGCCATGGCCGCCAAACAGCCGCAATTTGCGATCCGGCCAGTGCAGTTGATAGAGGTCGATATAATCGGTTTGCAGGCGTTTCAGGCTCTTTTCCACCGCCTCGTCGATCTGTTCGGGCACCAGCCGGGTCTGGCCGCCGGCCTCGCGGCACCAGCCCATGGCCGAGCGCCCGCACACCTTGGTTGCCAAAATCACCTGATCGCGATTCTTGCGTGCCTTGAACCAGTTGCCGATGATGCGCTCGGTTTCGCCTTGCGTCTCCGCCCGGCCCGGCACCGGATACATTTCGGCGGCATCAAGAAAATTGACGCCGCGCGCAAGCGCATAATCCATTTGCGCATGGCCTTCGTCTTGCGTGTTCTGCTGGCCCCAGGTCATGGTGCCAAGGCCGATATTGGAAACCTTCAGGCCGGTGCGGCCAAGGGGGCGGTATTGCATGGCATGATCCTGTCAGGCTTTGGGGGTGCAGGGAAGATGATGCGTTTCGCGCATCTTGCCAAGCCAGTCCGCCAGCGCATGGCCGATCAGCGCCGCGCCCTGCGCCGTGGGATGCAGGCCATCGGGCTGAATCAGCGCCTGGCGGATGCGGGTGCCATCTTCTGTCGCCAGGGGCTGCAGCAGGAACGGGAAGAGCGGCACGCAATAGCGTTTCGCCAGCGCCGGATAGAGCGCATCAAAGGCGCGGGCATAGTCCGGGCCAAGATTGGGCGATGCGCGCATGCCCGCCAGATACACATCCAGCCCGCGGGCGCGGGCCTTTTCGATCATGGCGGCAAGGTTGGCGCGGGTCTGGGCCGGATCGAGCCCGTTGAGCATGTCATTGGCGCCAAGGGCAATCAGCACGCCGTCTGCATCCGGCCCCACGGACCAGTCAAAACGGTCCAGCCCGGCCTTGGTGGTGTCTCCCGACACCCCGGCATTGATGATGCGCACCCGGCCGCCCAGATCATGCTGCACCACCTGCGGAAAGGCCTCGCCCGGTGCCAGGCCGAGCCCGGCGGTGAGGCTGTCGCCCAGCATCACCAGCGTATAGGCCCGCGCTGCGGGCGGCGGTGCAGGCGAAGTGGCGCCGGCGGCCTGGTGCCGCGGCGCCTGGGTCTTGGCGGCCGTGTCCTGTTGCGCAGGTCCGGCCGGGCTGCATGCCGCCAGCAGCGCGCCCAGCGCCAGACTCACAAAAACGTGTCTGTGTTTTCCCACTCGCTTTCCTTATCGACTATCACTATGGATGGAGAGAAGATCTGTCCTCTGATAACGCCAATCCGCACTGAGAGCAAAATGACGCCAGCCCCGGTGATTGCCCTGCACGATGTCAGCCTGACCCTGAACGCAGCCAACGGGCCGGTGCCGATTTTGAAGGGCATCACCCTGCAGGTGGCGCCGGGAGAAAGCGTTGCCATTGCCGGGCCGTCGGGCTCGGGCAAGACCTCGCTGATTTCTGTCTGTGCCGGGCTCGAACGCGCCAGCGGCGGAGAGGTCCGGCTTCTCGGCCGGGAGCTGGGCGCGCTTGACGAGGATGATCTGGCGCGGCTGCGCCGCGGCCGCGTCGGCTTTGTGTTCCAGTCCTTTCATCTGCTTGCCAACATGACGGCACTGGAAAATGTTGCTGCGCCGCTGGAGATCATGCATCGGAAAGACGCCCTTGAAAGTGCCCGCGCGGCGCTGGCGCAAATGGGCCTGGCCGAACGCACGGACCATTACCCGGCGCAGCTTTCGGGCGGCGAGCGCCAGCGCGTTGCCGTCGCCCGGGCGCTGGCGGTGGAGCCCGAAATTGTCTTTGCCGACGAGCCCACCGGCAATCTCGACGGCCGCGCCGGCGCCAGGGTGGCCGATCTGCTGTTTGAGGAATGCGCCGCCCGGGGCGCGGCACTGGTGCTGGTCACCCATGATCATGCCCTGGCGGCCCGGGCCGGGCGCACCATCACCATGCAGGACGGGCGCATTTCATGAGTGCGTGGCTGGCCGAATGGGCGCTGGCCTGGCGCTTTGCCCGGCGCGAACTGCGCCGCGGCGTGCGCGGCTTTGCGATTTTCCTGGCCTGCCTGGCGCTGGGGGTGATGGCGATTGCCGCCGCCGGGTCGCTGGGCGAAACCTTCCGGCGCGGCATTGATGCGCAATCGCGCACCCTGCTGGGCGGCGATCTGGCCTTTTCGCTCAACCAGCGCACCGCCCGCCCGGAGGAACTGGCCTGGATCAGCAAGCTGGGCCGGGTTTCCAGAACCACCAGCCTGCGCACCATGGCCGGGCCGGTGGATACCCGCCGCCTGGTGCAATTGCGCGCCATTGATGCCGCCTATCCGCTCATCGGCACGGTGAAGATGCACGGCGGCCAGGACGTGCACGCGGCGCTGGCGTTCAAAGACGGCCTGCCGGGCATTGCCATGGGGCAGGACGCGCTCGATGATTTTGGCCTGCGCCCTGGCGGCCGCTTGCGCATTGGCGCCAAATTCGCCCGCATTGGCGGCGTTGTGCTCTCGGAGCCGGACCGGCTCGGCCTTGGCGGCGGACTTGGCCAGCGCGTGCTGATCTCCGGCAAGGGACTGGATTTTCTCGGCCTCGCCGGGCCGGGGGCGCTGTTTCGCGTCACATACCGGGTGGTGTTGCCCCCGGGCCGCGATGTCAAGGCGGCGCTGGCCGAAGCCAAGGCGCATTTCAAGGACAGCGATTTTTCCATCACCGACCGCGATGGTGCTGTCAGCGGCCTGACCGGGCTGATCGGCTTCTTGCAAAGCTTCCTTGCGGTCATCGGCCTGGCCGCCCTGATCGCGGGCGGGCTTGGCGTGTCGCAGGCGGTGCGCGCCTTTCTGGACCAGCGCCGTCCGGCCATCGCCACCATGAAGGCGCTGGGCGCGGACCAGCATCTCGTGCGCCGCACCTATGGCCTGCAAATCGCCATTCTGGCGCTGGGCGGCACGCTCGCCGGTGTGGCGCTGGGGGCGCTGGCGCCCTATGCGGTGATGCTGATTGCCGGGGACCGGCTGCCGTTGCCTGCCGCCCTGGCGCTCTATCCGGCGCCGCTGCTGCTGGCGCTGGCCGAGGGCCTGCTGGCTGCCGCCGCCTTTGCCCTGCCCGCGCTTGGCCGCGCCCGCGCCACACCGCCCGCAGCGCTGTATCGCGGCGCCGTGGAGCGCAAGCGTCTGCCGCCCTGGCCTGAACTGGCGGCGGCCATGGTTGCAGGCGCGCTCTTTGCCGGGCTTGCCATTGCCGCCAGCCCGGCGAAAATGATCACCATGATGCTGCTCGGCGGGGCGGCGCTGGCCTTTGTGCTGTTCGTGGCGCTTTCCTGGGCGCTGATGGCGCTGGCGCGCAAGATGGCGCGGCGCACCCGGGGGCTGACGCGCATGGTGTTTGCCTCTCTGGGCGGACCCGGCTCGGCGGCGCGCACGGCCGGTCCCGCGCTGGGGCTGGGCTTTGCCCTGCTGGCGCTTGTGGTGCTGGTCCAGTCCAGCCTGGTGCGCCAGATCGGCGCCATCGCCCCCAGGACCAGCCCGTCCCTTGTGCTGGCGCAAATCCCGGCGGAGCAGACCGCGGCGCTGGACGATCTGGTGCGCCGCAATGGCGTGGACATCACCGACACAAAACACTATTTGCGCGGCGCCTTTCTGACCGGACGCATTCATGCCCTGAACGGCAAGGCGATTGACCGCAAGGCGGTCAGGCAGTCCGAGCGCTGGGCCGTGGACAACGAGATCGGCATGTCCATTGTCGGACCCGCGCCGGACAATGCCAATATTGTCGAGGGGCACTGGTGGCCCAAGGACTATGCCGGGCCGCCGCTGGTTTCCATGGAGGCGGATGCGGCGCGCGGCATCGGCGTGCATGTGGGCGATGTGCTGACCATTCGCGTGCTCGGCCGGGATGTGCAGGCGAAAGTCGCCAGCCTGCGCACCGTGGACTGGGGCGGCTTTGGCGCCAATTTCGCCATTGTCTTTGCCCCGGGCACGCTGGAGGCGGCAAAGCCCTCGCATATCGCCATTGTGCGCACGGACAAGGGCGGCGATGAGCGCATTGCCCGGGCCGTGTCCGCGGCCTTTCCCACCATCAGCATTGTGCGCGTGCGCGAGGCGCTGGAAGCTGTTGCCGGACTGTTTGCCGATGTCTCGCTGGCGGTGTCGGCCATTGCCGGGCTGGTGGCGCTTTCGGGGGCGCTGGTGCTGCTGGGCGCGCTGGCGGCGGCAGCGCAGCGGCGGCAGAGCGAGCTGGCGCTGCTCAAGACCCTGGGCGTGACCCGCGCCGGCGCGCTCGCCATGATGGCGGCCGAGTTTGCCCTGGCGGCCCTGGCCGCGGCCCTGCCTGCCATTGCCCTGGCGGCGCTGGCGGCCTATCCCGTCGTGGTGCACAGTTTCGAGGCCACATGGGCGCCCGACTGGCTGGCGGCCTTTGCCATCACCGCCATGGCCGCGGTCCTGGCCGGGCTTGGCGGCTGGCTGGCCGGGCGCGCGGCACTGAACGTGCCGCCAGCCCGCGCCTTGCGGCAGAGTCAGTTGTGAAGGCTTGAAAACAACGCGAAAAACACGATATTAACAGCACAGCCGTCTTTGCGGCACCAGCAACAGGAAAGACCATCATGAATGAACTCAACCGCGCCATGGCCGCAGGCCAGACCATGGACACCAGCGTGGACGCGGGTCTGCGCGCGTTCATGCTCGGCATTTACAACAATATGAGCATCGGCCTGGCAATCACCGGGCTGGTGGCGTTTTTCACATCACAAAGCCAGACGATGATGCAGGCCATTTACGGCACGCCGCTGCAATGGGTGGTGCTGTTTGCGCCGCTGGGCTTCGTGTTTTACCTGTCTGCCCGCGTGATGAAAATGAGCCCCGGCGCTGCCCGCGGCTGGTTTTTCGCCTTTGCCGCGGTGATGGGCCTGTCGCTGTCGTCAATCTTCCTGATCTATACCGGGCTCTCGATCGCCAAGGTGTTTTTCATCACCGCCGCCTCGTTTGGCGCGCTCAGCCTGTGGGGTTACACCACCAACCGCAATCTCACCGCCATGGGCAGTTTCATGATGATGGGACTGTTCGGCCTGATCATCGCCATGGTGGTCAATATCTTTCTCAAGTCCGCGGCGGTGGATTTCGCCATTTCCGCCATTGGCGTGCTGGTGTTTGCCGGGCTGACCGCCTGGGATACCCAGCGCCTGAAGCACAGCTATTACGAAATCGGCGCCGATGCCGCCATGGCGGGCCGGGTCGCGATCATGGGGGCACTCAGCCTCTATCTCGACTTCCTCAACCTGTTCCTGTTCCTGCTGCGCCTGATGGGCGGCAGCCGCAACTGATCAGGCCTGCATCTCTTGCCTGCCTCCGGCGGCAGAAGCGGCTCGGTTCGTTTGAACAGCTCCGGGTGGTTTCATAAGTGCTCTAAACACCTAGGGTCAGGACCCATTAATTGCATCCATTCTGCGCTGGCGGATTTGTGTTCTGAACAGGAGGGATGGTGCGGGACATGTGGGGCATGTTCAAGCCATTCCGACGTATTCAGGGCGAAAATCCGCCGCGCCCATATGGGTTTGACAGGAAAGCCCAATCTGCGGCGCAAACGCTCTTCGAATAGGGGCAGGCCTGTCCTTCGTCGCCTTTGCTGGCATCTTGCCCTTTCCTGTCAAACGTCAATTGCATGAAATTAATAGGTCCTGACCCTAGGCCGAGCGGTTCATCCCAGTTTTCTCTGCGCGAATGGGCCTATGCGCGCGCCTGTCTGCCAGCCAGGCTGGGATGTAAATAATCTCTTGAGACTCCACAGCTAGCGCAGGCACAAGACATCAACCAGGCGCAATTGCCCGCCTTGGCGGGCGCGTTGCCGGTTTCCAAGGAAAACCGGAGCGGCGTAACTGCGCGCCTCGTCAAAATAGACCGCCTGGCGCAGCCCCTTGGTGCGGCAAAAGGCATTGGCGGCGGCCTGCGCATCGCTGCCAGTGCGGTATAGCGCACTGGCCACAGGCTGGCCGCGCCACAGGGGCTCTGCAAAGAACACGGTTCTTTCGCCCTCGACGCCGCGGCCATTACCGGCCCGGCGTCCGGGCAGGCCGTCATCCACCGGGCGCAGGGAGGTCACCAGGCTGTCCAGGCCGATGACGCCAAGATTGCGCACATCCCGGCGCAGCACCCGGCAGCTCTTGGTAAAGCCTGCGCCGTCGCACAGTTCCCAGGCGCCGCCTTCAATGCGCGCCGAGCTGGCGCGGTTGGAAAACCCGATGCCGCGCAGATCGGCCTCTTCCCGGTCAAAAGTAATCCGCGGGCCAGTGAAATCATAACCCTCGAACAGCGTGATGCGGGCAAAACCAGGATCATAATCCTGACCGCCATAGCCATAACCCGGTCCATAGCCCGGATCGCCAGGCCCGCCCGCATAATCATCCCGGCGCCAGTCGGAGGCGCGATACAGCGAGGACACCGCGCCTGCCAGGCCGATGGATGCCAGGTTCGGGATGTCGCTGCGCACCTTCTCGCACCGGCCCTTGCCCTGGCTGTTTTCACACAACACCCAGGCGCCGCCCTCGACCTTGACGGACTGGGCAAAGTCATTGGTGGCAAAATCCTTGATCCGCGGCACGCTGCCTGCCCAGCTGTGATGCTCGCCGCGCATGCCCGGGCGGGCAAACAGCGTGATGACGGGGGTGCCGGGGCGCAGTCTGCGCACCGACCTGATCTTGTTGCCCCAGTTGAAAATGCCAAAGCTGTAATCGCCCGGGCCGAAGACCTCGCATGTGCCAGAATAGCGGTTGCCGTCACACACTTCCCAGCGGCCGCCGGACACCTTCATGCTCATGGCCACAGCCGCAAAGCCGAGTTTCTTGAGCTTGGGGGTATCGGTGCGCAGCACCACACGGCGCCCGGCATAATTGGGCATGCTGTAGAGCGTCACGCCCGGCGGGCCTGAATACTGCACCTCGTCGGCGCGGCTGGCGGCGGTGCTGGCGGCCAGTGCCAGCAGGGTCAGGAAAAGCAAGGCCGTGTGTTTCATCGTCGTCCCCATGAAGGTTGAGGGTGCCATTCTGTCATGAACAAGTTGAACCCGGGCTGAATGAATGGCCCCCTGCATTCAGGCCGCGATGATAGCCTTGCGCGCCCGTCTTGCATAGAAAACAGCGCGCAGGGCGCAGCACATCAAATTGCCTTGCCGCTTGCGCAGCGCGGGTCCGCGGCGTAAGGCGCAGACATGCAAACGCACAAGCGAACACTGCCGCGGGCAATCTGGGCGCTGGGCCTGGTCAGCCTGTTCATGGATGTTTCCTCGGAAATGATCCATGCGCTGTTGCCGGTCTTCCTGGTCTCGTCCCTGGGCGCCAGCACGCTGGTGGTT
>JALWUB010000476.1 GCA_026993275.1 Robiginitomaculum sp.
GCGGCCTTGACATTGCCGATCAGGTCATCGCGCCGGATGGTCAGGGACGAATAGTCCTTCCACTTGTCCGGATAGCCGATCTTGGGGGTAAAGGCGGCCAGTTTCTTGTGCGCCTCGGCCTTGGTGGCCTCCGACATCCAGTCGAGATTGTCGATATGCTGGCCCAGCGCCGTGCGCAGGTTTTCCACCAGTTCCACCATCTTGGCCTTGGATTCCGGCGGGAAATACTTTTTCACGTAGATCTGGCCAACAGCTTCGCCCAGGGCATTGTTGACCAGGCGCACGCCGCGCTTCCAGCGGTCGCGCTGCTTGGGCTGGCCGCGCAAAATGGTGCCGTAAAAGGCGAAGTTCTCGTCGTCATAGACCTTGGGCAATTGCGGCGCATAGCTGGTCAGGGTGTGGATCAGCAGATACGATTTCCAGTCCGCCACCGGCACCTTGGCAAAATCCTTGGCGATTTTCGGAAAGGCGTCCTTTTCGCGCACGATGACGGAATCGATCTTGCCGTCCAGCCCCATGCTCTTCATCGCCGTGTCCCAGGGAAAGTCCGGGGCGAAGGCAGCCAGTTCGGCAAGGCTCATCTTGTTGTAGGTCAGGTCGCGATTGCGGCGCTTGACCCGGTCCCACATGTCTTCCGCCAGCTTGGTTTCGATGGCCATGACGGCAACGGCGCGGTCCATGGGATGGTCGATGCCGGCCAGTTCGAACATTTTCGCCATGTGCTTGACATAGGCGGCGCGGATATCCTTGAAGCGCTGGTCGTCCTTCAGGTAATAGTCGCGGTCCGGCAAGCCCAGGCCGCTATGGCCAAGATAGAAGGCATAGGCATCGGGCTGTTTGGAATCCACATTGACAAAGCCGCCAAAGACGCTGCCCGCGGACATTTCCGGCGACGCCATCAGGGCCGCGATGTCATCATGGGAACTGGCCGCATTGATGCGGTCAAAATCGCCCTTGAGCGGCGTCAGGCCCTTGGCCTCGATGGTGCCGGTGTCCATGTAGCTGGCGAACAGATCGCCGATCTTCTGCTCGATGCTGCCGGGCTCGGCCTGTTTGGCCGCGGCCTCCTCGATGATCTCCTTGACCTGTTTTTCGGAACGGTCGGCCAGCACGGTGAAGGAGCCATAGCGGGTGCGGTCCGGCGGGATTTCAAAGGTGTCGAGCCAGTGGCCATTGACATAGCGGAAGAAGTCATCGCCAGGCTTGACCGTGGTGTCCATGGCGGTGAGCTCGATGCCAAAATCGCCAAGCTCGGGCTTTGCCGCCGGAGCGGGCGCGCTCTGCTCTGCCTTTGCGGGGCTGCTTTCGGCCTCCCTGGCGGTGTTGCCGGCCGGCGAACAGGCCGCCAGCAGGGCAATGGCGGCGCCACTGGTGAGAAGAAGATGTTTCATGAGATGGGCTCCCGTTGTGATTATGCCGGCAGCTTAACCGCAAAGCCTGTGGCGGCAAGGGCTGGCATCGCTTGCAAGATTACAATTTGTTAAGCCGGTTTTCATTCCGCGGGCAGAGCCGCCAGATCATCGGCGTCCTCGTTTTCGATCTCCTTCAGGCTGTCGCCAAAGCGCGGCTGTTCCTTTCCGGTAATCAGCCATTTGAAAAAGCGGCCGATATCGGCGCCAATGGCATAGAGCGCGGGCACGAAAAACAGGGTCACGAAGAGCGCAAACAACACCCCCCAGGCCAGGCCGATGGCCACCGGGACGAGAAATTGCGCCTGGATGGACCTGGCCATCAGCAGCGGCAGCAGGCCGACAAAGGTGGTCAGCGAGGTCAGGATGATGGGCCGGAAGCGCTCGGTGCCGGCCTCGACCAGCGCCCGCGCCGCGCCAATGCCATGGCTGCGCAGCCGGTTGACATAATCGACCAGCACCAGATTGTCATTGACCGCCACCCCGGCCGCGGCCATGAAGCCCAAAAGCGAAAACAGGTTCATCGGCGTGCCCATCGCCAGATGGCCCAGGATTGCGCCCATGAAGCAGAACGGCACCGCCGCCAGCAGGATCAGCAGAGGCTGGGTATAGGAGCGAAAGGCAATCGCCACCAGAATATAGGCAACGCCTATGGCGATCAGCGACAGGGTCAGCAGTTCGGCCATGAATTCGGCCTGTCCCTTGGCGCGGCCGATATTGCCGCGATGCACCCTGGGGTGTTCGGCATCGAACCTGGGAAAGAAGTTTTCGTTCAGATCCTTGCGGATTTCACCCACCCGCTCCGGCGCCACTTCGGCACTGACGACGATGGCGCGCTTGCGCTCGCGCCGCAGGATCTGGCTGACGCCCGGCGCAAAATGCAAATTGGCCACCGCATAGAGCGGCACTTCACGCCCGTCCGCCGTGCGGATGCGCATTCTTTTCAGAAAGTCCAGCGATTCGCGGTCCTTGCGCGGATAGCGCACGAACACCCGCACATCCTTGCCGTCGCGCGGCAGGCGCTGCACCTCGTCGCCATAAAACCCCTGGCGCACCTGGCGGGCGACATCGGCGATGGTCAGCCCTAAGGATTCAGCGCCGGGCTTGAGCGTGAAGCGCACCTCGTCCGTGGCCGACCGGGTGTCATTGGCGACATTGTATACGCCGTCATAACTGCGCAGGCGCGCCATCAGCGCATCCGAGGCTTCGGTCAGCGCGTCCATGTCGGTGGAATTGAGCACATATTGCAAGGCCGGGCCGTTATTGCTGCTGGTGTATTCAACCTTGATCTGTTCCGCATCGGGCACGTCGCCAATGAGTTCGCGCAGGCGCTCGGCGGTTTTTTCCGCG
>JALWUB010000477.1 GCA_026993275.1 Robiginitomaculum sp.
TAAGTCTTGGGCACACACCAGTAGCGGAGCAAACTCCATGACCAAGCCCTTGCGCGTTGCCGTGCAGATGGACCCGATCGCGGATGTGGATGTCGAGGGCGACACCAGTTTCGCCATGATCGAGGAAGCGCAAAGGCGCGGCGCAAGCGTCTGGACTTATGGCCCGCAAGCGCTGAGTTATGATGAGGGCCGCGTCCTTGCCCGTGCCCGCCCGGTGACCGTGAGCCGCGATACGCGCCCCCATGCGCAAGAGGGGGACGAGACGGTGCTGGACTTGCGCGATGACGTGGACGTGGTGCTGATGCGCCAGGACCCGCCCTTCGACATGGCCTATATCACCGCCGCGCACCTGCTGGAACTGCTGGCGCCGGACACTCTGGTGGTCAATGATCCGGCCTGGGTGCGCTCGTCGCCGGAAAAGCTGTTCCCGCTCGATTTTGCCGCCTTCATGCCGCCGACCATGATCAGCCGCGACCAGCGCGCCATCAGCGCATTTCGCGCCCGCCATGGCGACATCATCATCAAGCCGCTGTATGGCAATGGCGGCGCCGGGATTTTCCTGCTCAAGGCTGGCGACAGCAATTTTTCGGCGCTTCTGGAAACCTTCTTTGCCATCAGCCGCGAGCCGGTCATGGTGCAGGCCTTTCTGCCTGCGGTGGCCGAGGGCGACAAGCGCATCCTGCTGGTCGATGGCGCGCTGGTGGGCGCGTTCAACCGCCTGCCGCAAAAGGGCGAGACGCGCTCCAACATGCATGTGGGCGGCACCGCTGCGCCGGTGGAGCTGACCGATCGCGACCGGCAGATTTGCGCCGCCCTGGGGCCGGTGCTGAAACAGCGCGGCCTTCTCTTTGTCGGCATAGACGTCATTGGCGGCATGCTGACCGAGATCAATGTGACCTCGCCCACCGGCGTGCGCGAACTCAAGCGCTTTACCGGCATTGATGCCATGGTGCCGTTCTGGGACGCCATAGAGAGCCGCCTTGCCGGGCGCGCCTGAAGCCAGGCCCCCGGCGCTGGTGCTGGCGCTGGCCTTTGCCATTGCCTCCTGCGCCACGCCCGCCACGGCCCCGCCCGGGGTGAGCAAGGCCGGGCGCGCGGCGGAGGTCTTGCACCAGCGCGAAATGGCCTTGCAGGAGGATCTGGCCAAGAGCGTGCGCCTCAACACCATCGGCTTTGCCCTGGAGCGCGCCAATGCGCCGCTCTGCCCCGGCACGCGGCCGCTTTATGGCTTTGGCGTCCACGACCGGTTCAGCTATGAGGGCAAGTTTGCCAAGGCGGCACAGGCGCTCTACCGGTTTTCCGCCCTGCCGCGGGTATCCTATGTCATCGCCGGCTCGCCCGCGGCCCGGGCCGGGCTGAAGGCTGGCGATGAAATCGCCGCGCTGGATGGCCAGCCGGTCCAGGACGGCAAAACCGCTCTGCAGGCCTTTCTCAAGGCCTTGCGCGCCAAAAAGGGAAAAACGGCCAGGGTGCAGGTGCGCCGCGGCGGGCAGCGCCTGGATATCGCCATGACGCCGGTGAAGGTGTGCGACATTGCCATTGGCCGCACCTCCAGCCCGGCAATCAATGCACGCACCTGGCCACGGGCGATCCTCGTCAATGACGGCCTGCTGCGCTTTGTGCGCAATGACAATGAGCTGGCCCTGGTGCTGGCGCACGAGCTGGCGCATTTTGCCATGGGGCATATCCGCGCCGAGGGGCGCAATATCAGCGCCGGGTTTGCCGCCGGTCTGGCGCTGGACGTGGCGCTCTTTACCGCAGGCATCATCGTGCCGGCATTGTTCACCCAGGCCGGGGCCGGGGCCGCCTATGTGGCCTATTCCGCCGATTTCGAGCGTGAGGCCGATTATGTTGGCGCCTATTATCTCGTCCGCGCCGGGTTTGACCCCCGGCCCGCAGAGGCCTTCTGGCGGCGCATGGGGGCCGAAAACCCCGGCGTCATAGACCGGCGCAGCAGCCACCCGCCCACGGCGGAGCGCTTTGTGGCGCTGCGCAAGACACTCGCCGAGATCGCCAGAAAGCAGGCTGAGGGAAAGCCATTGATCCCCAATGTCAAACCGGGACGCAAACCCTTGCATGAACGCCCCCCGGCCCGGCATTTGCCGGACGAGGCGCAGTGACTGCCTGCCTCCGGATCCGGTTCGCAGTGTTCAAAAATGTGCCTCTAAAAAAACCTTTTGCTACTTTCCCCTGGGGATAGAGCACTTCCCGAAAAAGCCTGTCCCGGACACTGATCCGGGATGGGAACCGGTTTTCGGACAAGAAGTGCGGCAAAACAATAGGATAGAGCGCGGTTTTGATTCTATCAAAACGTGAAGCGCTCTAGCGGTGTTGTTTGCAATTCCGCAAAGGACTTTCAGGGGGTATCTGGGGCGCGCAAAGGAGCTTTCCTTGCAGCGCTGAAGGGCTGCAAGGCTATACAGGGCCTTGATTCACAATCTCATTCGCGTGTGCTGAGCCCTTCTTGGGAGCCCCGCACATCCTGATTATCCATCCTGGTGCATGTGCGGGGATAGCCTGACTTTATCCCCGCACAAAGTGGCCCGAAGTGGCTTGAAATGGTTTGCTTATTCACCGGTTCTGGTTCGAAAGTGTCCGAAACTGGCCTGTGAATGGCCTGCCCCATGGCCCGCTCGTGACAAAAAACAGGACATGCAGGCCATGGAGGGACCATGCCGAAGTGCACTCTTCGCTTTGAGCACGTCGAAGAGCCAGTGCATCTGGATCTGGGCTCGATTGATTGGCCCATGCTGCGCTGAACAGGGGGATCGTGCAGGGCAATGCGTCTTGTGTTGCAGGGTCAATGACCGTTCGTTCGATCATGCCTTTTCCTGTATACAATTTTGGGGTATGTGATGTGGCGGCACTCTCCCATAGGGCGAGGTGTCCAGCTGGATGAGGGGCGGCCCCCGGCTCCAGCGCTTCTTGAGGCTGTTGGCTCATGGAGGAGGTTGCCGCATAGCCTATCTTCCCAACACCCCTCTTTACGCCCACTCGACCGTCCGGGAGGATCAGGCCGACTGGGAGCCGCTGAGCGAACACCTGGAAAAGGTCGGCGTGCATGCCGGTGCGAACGCCAGCGGTTTTGACGCAGCGCCTTGGGGAGACTATGCCGGGAGGCTGCATGATCTGGGCAAGGCCAAGCCCGGTTTTCAGGCCTATTTGCGCGGCGAGCGCGGCTCGGAGCCCCATAGCGGCGAAGGCGCGCGATATGCACTTGAACATTTGGGCGGCCTGCCGGGCAAGCTGATTGCCTATTGCATTGCCGGCCACCATGCGGGCCTGGCCAATGGCGGGGACGCGATCAGTGAGGCGCGGCCTCCGACGCCCTTGAAGTCGCGTCTTGAAAAAGCCAGTGCCATGGAACTGCCTCCCTGGCTGGAGCTGGCGCCGCCCAACACGCTGCCCTCCCCGCTCAAGGGATTTGGAGAGGCAGACCCCTTTTGCTATTTTCGCCTGCATTTTTTTACCCGCATGCTGTTCTCGGCGCTGGTGGATGCAGATTTTCTGGAGACGGAAGCCTTTTATGACCGAATCGAAAGGCGCGCCCGGCACCGGGGATGGCATGGCGCGCTTGCGGATTTGCGCGATGCCCTGAACGCCCGCCTTGCGGCCTTTGGGCCGCCAGAAGGCACAGTGAACACCCTGCGTGCCGAAATCCTGGATCACGCCCGTGCCCAGGCGAGTTCAGAACCGGGCCTGTTCAGCCTTACCGTGCCCACTGGAGGCGGCAAGACGCTGTCATCGCTGGCCTTCGCCCTGGATCATGCATTGCACCATGGGCTTGAGCGGGTGATTTACGTCATCCCCTACACCTCCATTGTCGAGCAGACTGCCCAGGTGTTCCGCGAGGCGCTCCGGGACGATGATGCGGTCCTGGAACACCATGCCAGTTTCAACTGGGAGGGTGTTGAAGACCGCAGGGAAGAAGAGCGTTTGCGGCTGGCGGCGCAGAACTGGGACCGCCCGGTAGTGGTCACCACGGCGGTGCAGTTCTTTGAAAGCCTCTATGCCAACCGTCCCTCCAAATGCCGCAAACTGCACCGGCTCGCCCGTTCGGTGATCGTGCTGGACGAGGCCCAGACCCTGCCCCTGCGCCTGTTGCGTCCGTGCCTGGCGGCGCTGCAGGAACTGAGCAGGGGATACGGCGCCAGCGTGGTGCTGTGCACCGCAACCCAGCCAGCCCTGATCAGGGAAGACGGCTTTGGCGCTCCCGAAGCCCTGTTGCGCAAGGACGTGCGCGAACTGGCCCCCGACCCGCCGCGCCTCTATGAGGTCTTGCGGCGGGTCCGGGTGCGTGATGCCGGTGCCCTTGATGACGCGGCTTTGGCTGAGCGGGCATGCGAACAGGACCAGTGCCTGGTCATTCTCAACAATATCCGCCACGCCCAGGCGCTTTATCGGCGTCTCCGCGACCTGCCAGACGCCTGCCATCTGAGCACGCGCATGACCGCCGCGCACCGGCGTGCCGTCCTGAAAATGGTAAAAGGCAGGCTCAGCGCGGGCCAGCCCGTGCGCCTGGTCTCTACCTCGGTGGTCGAAGCCGGGGTGGATGTGGACTTTCCGCAGGTCTGGCGTGAGGCGGCCGGCATCGATTCCATCGCCCAGGCTGCCGGGCGCTGCAACCGTGAAGGGCGGCGGCAGAACGCCGACGTGTTCGTGTTTCGCACCACGGAGGACTTCCCGCCGCCTGCGGACCTGAAACAGTTTGCCACTGTCGGCGCCGAAGTGCTGGCCCGCCATGACGACCCGTTATCCCTCGAGGCGGTGCGCGATTACTTCAGGCAGCTTTACTGGGATCGCGGTCCTGCGGCGCTGGATGCGGCGGAGTCTGGCACGGTTCAGGGCATCATGCGGACACTGCAAAACGCCGGCAACCAGATGGATTTTCCCTTTGCCGACATTGCTGCCGCCTTTCGCATGATCCCCGATGGCGGCGTGCCGCTCGTCATCATGGGCGGCGCATGGGGCGCGCCGGAAGAGTTGCTGCAGGACTTTGCCGCGCAGCAAGACCCTCATGCGGGCACCATTGCCCGCGCCTTGCAGGTCTATCAGGTGCAAATTCCGGAGAAGCGGCGCAAGGGCCTGATGGATGTTGGCGCGGCTGAAATCTGGTGCCCTGACCGTTTTGGCGAACAATTCGTGTTGCTGCGCAACAAGACGCTTTATGACGAAAACACCGGGCTTTCCTTCGAGGAGGCCTGGGATTTGGGAGGACTGATCTCATGAGCTATGGCATCACACTGCAGGTCTGGGGTGATTATGCCTGTTTCACCCGGCCGGAAATGAAGGTGGAGCGCGTTTCCTATGACGTGATCACGCCCTCGGCGGCGCGGGGCATTCTGGAAGCAATCCACTGGAAACCGGCCATTCGCTGGGTGATCGACCGCATCCATGTGCTCAAGCCCATCCGCTTTGAAACCATCCGGCGCAATGAGGTGGGCAGCAAGATCCCGGCAGGCAAGGCGAAGAGCGCCATGAAGCGGGGCAGCCTTGCGGGCCTGCACCTGGTGGTCGATGAGGACCGCCAGCAGCGCGCCACCCTGGCCCTGCGCGATGTGGCCTATGCCATCGAGGCGCATTTCGAGATGACGCCGAAGGCCGGTGATGATGACAACCCCGCCAAGCATTACGAGATGTTTCGCCGCCGCGCCGAAAACGGCCAGTGCTTTCACCGCCCGGCGCTGGGTTGCCGCGAATTTGCAGCGCATTTTGCCTGGGCAGATGCCGCACCGCCAACGCAATTGCCGCCGGACCAGCGCAATCGCGATCTGGGCTGGATGCTCTATGACATCGATTTCGATCATGGCCGCCGGGCGCAGTTTTTCCGCGCCCGCATGGAAGACGGCATTATCGACATTGCCCGCGCCCGCAAGGAGGGGCTGGTCAAATGACGATCCTGACAGCGCTCGCCACCCTTTATGACCGCCTGGAAAAGGCAGGCGACGCCCCGCCGCCCGGCTTCTCCATGGAAAAAATAGGCGGCGAAGTGGTGCTGGATGCGAAAGGAAATGTCCTGGCCGTGCGCGATCTGCGCGTGTCCGATGAGAAGGGCAAGATGCGGCCGAAAATTATGACAGTACCGCTATCAGTCATACGCAGCGTAAATATTAAGCCAAACCTCTTGTGGGACAAGGCAGAGTATGCACTTGGCGTTGCCGCAAAAAAGAACGGAAATTCGTTTCAGTCTGAGCTTACAAAAAAGAGTCGCCTTAGATTTGAGTCGTTTAAGAACGTCAACAAAGGACTCATTTCTGGCACGGACGATCCAGTTTTGCTTAGTTTTCTCCGTTTCCTGAATAGCTGGACGCCAGAAAAGTTTGAAATCTTGGGATTTCCACCTGAATTGCTCGACCAGAACCTCGTTTTTCGTTTCGAACACGATCTAAATAAGAAAGGTGAGCCGAGGTATATTCACCAAAGGGAGAAAGTGAAAAAGCTTGTGCCCGAGTTTCTAAGGTATGTGCTTGAAGCAGAGAAACATGGCCAAGACTTGATTTGGGGAGGGGAAGGACGAACTTCTAGATTGCACGTCCCCATAAAGGGTGTTCAAGGTGCGCAAAGCCGTGGCGCACCGCTGGTAGCGTTCAATGCCGATGCCTATGAGTCCTTTGGCAAGGCGCAGGGCGAAAACGCCCCGGTTTCCGAATCTGCAGCCTTTGCCTATGGCACGGCACTCAACACCCTGCTGCGCCGGGATTACAAGCACAGCGTGCGCATTGGCGACACCACGGTCGTGTTCTGGGCCGAAACGCCGGAGCGGGAAAAGGCCGAAAGCCTCGAATCCCTCATGAACAGCAGCCTCAACCCGCCAGACGAGAAGGCCGAGGCGAACAAATTGCGCGATGCCTTGCGCAACGTGGCCAGCGGCCGGGGGGCCTCGCCGCCGCCATTTGATCCCGATACACGCATATATATCCTTGGCCTTGCGCCCAATGCGGCGCGTCTGTCCGTGCGTTTCTGGCGGCCGGGAACGTTTGGAGATTTTGCCGCCAATGTGCTGCGTTTCTGGGATGATCTGGCGCTGCAGCCACCGGGCTGGGAGAGCGCTCCGGCGGCCTGGTCGCTGCTTTACGAAACAGCCGTGCAGGGCAAGGCCGAAAACATCCCGCCGCGCCTTGGCGGCGACCTCATGCAGGCCGTGCTGGGAGGCACGCCCTATCCGCGCACCCTGCTGTCGGCCGTGGTGCAGCGCATCCGTGCCGATGGCACCATCAACGCCCGCCGCACAGCCATCTGCTGTGCCTTTATTCGCCGCAATCTTGAAGAAAAGGAGTTTCCCATGTCCCTTGATCGCGACAATCCGGATCCGGCCTACCGGCTGGGCCGCCTGTTCGCCGTGCTGGAGATGATCCAGCAAAAGGCGCTTCCCGGCCTTAACGCCACCATAAGGGACCGCTATTTCGCCGCCGCCTCGGCGACGCCGGCGCGGGTGTTCCCGCTTCTGGCCAAAAATGCCACGCACCATCTTGCCAAAATGCGCAAAAGCGATGGCGGCGGGCTTGCCCACTGGATGGATGCCGAGATGGGCGAAATCTGGAACGGCCTGTCCACCAATTTGCCCCGGTCCCTGAACCTTGAGGACCAGGGCCGCTTCATCGCCGGTTATTACCACCAGCGCTGGGCCAAGAAGGACGGCAACACCACCGAAGCACAACCTGAATCAGACAATGGGAGCACTGACCAATGAGCACCGTGAACAACCGCTATGACTTCGTTTTTCTCTTTGATGTGACCAATGGCAACCCCAATGGCGACCCGGATGCGGGCAATCTGCCGCGCATGGACCCGGAAACCAATCAGGGCCTGGTCTCCGACGTGTGCCTGAAACGCAAGGTCAGGAACTTTGTCGCCGCCGCGAAGGAAGCCGAGCCGGGTTATGAGATCTACATGGCCGAGCGCGGCGTGCTCAACCGCCAGCATGCCCGTGCGTATGAGGCTGAAGATTTGAAGCCAGTCTCCAAGAAGCTGCCAAAGGCGGAAGAGGAGGCGCGCCGGCTGACAGACTGGATGTGCCAGAATTTCTTTGACATCCGCACCTTTGGCGCAGTGATGACAACAGAGGTCAATGCCGGGCAGGTGCGTGGTCCAGTGCAGTTTACCTTTGCGCGCTCCGAGGAACCAATCTTGCCGCTGGAAATTTCCATCACCCGGTCATCGGTCACCAACGAAAAGGACGTCGATAAAGAGCGCACCATGGGCCGCAAGCACATTGTCCCCTATGGCCTTTACCGGGCGCATGGCTTCATCAATGCCAAACTGGCGCAAAAGACCGGCTTTTCCGAAGCCGATCTTGAGTTGTTCTGGCAAGCCTTGCGCGACATGTTTGACCTCGACCGCTCCGCCGCGCGCGGTGAAATGGCGTCCAGGCGCCTGATTGCCTTTCGCCATGACAGCGCCCTGGGCAATGCCCCTGCGCACACGCTGTTCGAACGCGTCACTGTTGAGCGCTGTCATGACGGTGAATGCCTGCCCGTGGGCGACAGGCGCACCCACAACTGGCCGCCGGCGCGCGCCTACAGCGATTATGCGGTGCGGGTGGACGGCAGCGATCTGCCCGCAGGGGTCAGCCTTGTCGAACCCTGGGCCTGACAGCCTGCCGGTTTCGGCCCTGCAACACTGGCTGTTTTGCCCGCGCCAGTGTGCGCTGATCCATGTGGAACGGCTCTGGGCCGAGAACTGGCTGACCGCCTCCGGCCGCATTTTGCACGAACGCGCCGATGCCGGAGGCGCCAGCCGCCGCGATGGCGTGCGCACCTTGCGCTCCGTGTCCATTGCGTCGGCGCGCCATGGCTTGCACGGGCTTGCCGATGTGGTGGAAATGCGCGGCCAGCCGCCACGGCCCTACCCGGTTGAATACAAGCGCGGCAGGCCCAAGAGCCACCATGCCGACGAGGTCCAGTTGTGCGCCCAGGCCCTCTGCCTTGAGGAAATGTGCGCCTGTGATATTCCCGAAGGGGCGCTCTTTTACGGGCAAAAGCGCCGCCGTCAGACGGTGCTCTTTGACGAGGGCTTGCGGGCGCTGACGCTTGAGACGGCCCGGCAGGCACGCCAGGCCCTGGCCCGGGGCGCTTTGCCTGCACCGGCATATGATCCGCGCCGCTGCAAGGCTTGCTCTCTCTTCTCCCTGTGCCGGCCCAAAGACCGGCGCGCGGTCGGGCCGTGGTTGCGCCGTGCCGTGCAGGCAGAGGCGGTTCCCGAATGAAAAAACTGCTGAACACGCTGTATGTAACCTCCGAAGGGGCCTGGCTGAACAAGGACGGGCAAAATGTCGTTGTGCGCATTGATGGCGCGGAGCGTGGCCGCGCTCCGGCGCACCTTCTGGGACAGATCATCTGCTTTGGCCAGGTTGGCGTCTCGCCGCCGCTGATGCTGTTTTGCGCTGAAGAAGGCATTTCCATTGCCTTTCTCAACCCATACGGGCGCTTTCTGGCCCGGGTGGAAGGCCCGCAAAGCGGCAATGTGCTGTTGCGCCGGGCCCAGCACGCGGCCACCCTTGATGAACCCGCGGCATTGCCCGTGGCCCGCGCCATCGTTGCCGCCAAGATTGCCAATCAGCGCGGTGTCCTGCGCCGGGCCTTGCGTGATTATGGCGCCGGCATGGACGAGGCGGCAAGGCATGCCCTTGAGCGCGTGCAAACCCGCCTGGGCCATGCCGCAAAACAGGCGCTGCACGTTCTGGATATGGATGGGCTGCGCGGCCTGGAGGGCGACGCCGCCAATCTTTATTTTGGCGTGTTCCAGCACCTGATCCGCGCACCGGGTTTTGCCTTTGCCGATCGCAACCGCCGCCCGCCGCGCGATCCCGTCAATGCTCTGTTGTCTTTCCTCTATGTGTTGCTGGCCCAGGATTGCCGCGCAGCGGCTGAAACCCATGGCCTTGACCCGCAAATGGGCTTCTTGCACCGCGACCGGCCAGGGCGCATGAGCCTGGCCCTTGATCTCATGGAAGAGTTTCGTGCACCTCTGGCCGACCGGCTTTGCCTCAGCCTCATCAACCGCCGCCAGCTTCAGCCAAAGGATTTTCAAGACCAGGATACTGGCGGCATTTTCTTGCGTGATGATGCCAGAAAGACGGTTCTTGAGGCCTGGCAGGAGCGCAAACGCGCCACATTGCGCCATGCCTTTCTTGATGAAGCGGTTCCGCTTGGCTTGATGCCGCAATTGCAGGCGCAATTGCTGGCGCGATACTTGCGCGGCGATCTGGATGGCTACCCGTCCTATTTTTGGAGATAACATGCTGGTTCTGGTGACCTATGACATACGCACAGACAGCGCAGGCGGGGCCCGGCGCTTGCGCCGTGTCGCCAAGGCGTGTCTGAATTACGGGCAGCGTGTGCAGTATTCTGTGTTCGAGTGTGAAGTCACACCTGCCCAATGGGCGGCCTTGCGCAATCGCTTGTGCGCCCTGATTGACCCGGAGCAGGACAGTCTGCGCTTTTACAAGCTGGGGGCCAACTGGCGCAGGCGCATAGAACATGTCGGCGCCAAACCGGCCACGGATTTTGATGCCCCGCTCATTTTCTGAGCCTCATTGCGCGAACCCTGAGTGGGCATGCCATTGCCGGTCGGTTCGCAACACCGCCAATATACTGGATTTGCAGAAAAAATGTGGGATGCTGCCGCTTTGGACAGCCAAAACATCTGCATGATCTTGGCCTTTCGCGCCGGCAGAGGGATTTCCCTTGCTGCTCCAGTGCGTTATAGCGTGGGCGTCGCCCCCTTCGCGGGGGCGTGGATTGAAACCTTCTGGCCTATCCCAAAGAGATGGCCCTGAAAGAGGTCGCCCCCTTCGCGGGGGCGTGGATTGAAACGCCTATGTGTTGCGTTCCCCGCCCGGGCGGAAGCCGTCGCCCCC
>JALWUB010000478.1 GCA_026993275.1 Robiginitomaculum sp.
CTTCCGGCATCAGCCCGGCCTTGTCTGCGGCGCGGAACACCTGTTCGAAATGCTGGCTCTGGCGCTGGTCCACCACATAGAGAATGCGGTCCGGCGCCAGGCTGGTCTTGCGGTCGAGAATGGTGGCGAGATCGGTGGTGCCATAGAGCGCCGAGCCCTCCGAGGACACCAGGATCAGCGGCGGCTGCTGTTTGGTGTCGCCTTCGCGCTCAACCCGGATGATCAGCGCCCCCTCGCTCTCCTCGGCAATGCCGCGGGCCTTGAAATCCTCCACCATGGCCGGGATCAGGCTATGCACGTCCGATTCGCCCTTCCACAGGTCGAAATGCACCCCCAGGGCGTCAAAATCACGCTCCAGCCCGGCCCGCGAGACGGCGATGAAATGCTTGAGCAGGGCCAGATAGCCCGGCCGCCCGGCCTGCAATTGCGCCGTCGCCTTGCGCGACCGGGCCATGCGCGCCGGATCGGCCTTGGCCTGGGCCGCGGCCAGCGGATAAAGCCGTGACAGATCGTCGAGCGAGACCGGCGGCTGCTCTGGCCACGGACCGGCAAAGCCCTCGTCGAAATACGGAAGGTCCGGCTGTTCATCCTCCAGGGCGGTAATCAGATGGCCCATTTGCAGGCCCCAGTCGCCCAGATGAATGTCGCTGGTGATGCGGTGGCCCAGAAACCGCCCGATCCTCTGCAGGGCATCGCCGATAACAGACGAGCGCAAATGCCCCACATGCATGGGCTTGGCAACATTGGGGCCGCCAAAATCGATCACCAGCTTTTGCGGCCTGGCCGCCTGGGGCGCCCCGCAGCGCTGCTCCGCGGCCAGTTCGTTGGCGCGGGCCTCAAGCGCTGCATCGGAAGGCGTGATGTTGAGAAAGCCCGGCCCGTCAATGCTGAGCTGGCCGATCAGCGGGTCGCCCGCCAGCTGCGCCGCCACGGCCTTGGCGATATCGCGCGGCGGCTGGCGCAGGATCTTGGCGGCGGCCAGGGCGCCCGTGCACTGGAACGGCGCCAGGTCAGGGCGGGCAGAGGGCTGCACGCGCGCAAGCCCTGCCGCTTGCGCAGGCTCCAGGCCCTGCGCTGTGAACGCCTCTGCCAGGCGGGCGCTGAGACGGTCGGCAAGGGTTTTCACGGCGCCGTCCTCAATTCAGGCGGAACTTCTTGCCCGAGCGGGCGAATTGCAGTTCTTCAGGGGTCAGGTCCAGGCCGACAATGATCTCGAAATTGCTGCCCGAGGTGTTGGCCTTGGCACGCGGGATGATGATCTTGCTGAAATGCTCGGTGCGCTTGACGATGTTCTGGCCCTTCGGGAAATGCACGGTGATGGCAAAATCCTGCTTGTCGATGACGGCTGAATTCTTGCGGGTCACGGCGACAAAGTAATGATACACCTTGGTGTCGGTTTTTGCCGCCGGGCCGCGGCCAAAGGCCATGGCAATGTCCAGATCGGCAGTGATCGGGTGCGTGCCCGAATATTTGCAGAACGAGCGCGCGCCCAGGATTTCCGCGGTGAAAACGATGTTGTTGTAGCGCTCTGCGCCGTCAAACTCCACCTTGCGGGCCGCATCCCACAACACCAGCGCCGCCGGGCACGGGCCGATATTGGGGGTTTCGTCGAAGGCATTGCCGATGGCCTTGCACCCGCCCAGCAGCAGCACCATGGCCGCCAGCAGGCAATAATTGAATGACCGTGACATGGGCCCTCTTTCATCCGATACTCTAGCGGGTCTGCACAGCTGGACCCTGAACCGGCGAAGGTGTATCGCCTTGCGGGCCAAACGGCAATGAAAGATGTGAGCACGCATGAGCAAGCGGGACAAACCCCCTCTGAACATTCTGCTGGCGGCGCCGCGCGGGTTTTGTGCCGGCGTGGACCGGGCCATCCAGATTGTCGAGCGCGCCATCGCGCAGTTTGGCGCGCCGGTCTATGTGCGCCACGAAATCGTCCATAACCGCCATGTGGTCGAGCATCTGGAGCGCCTGGGGGCGGTGTTTGTCGATGAACTGGATGAATGCCCCGATGACCGGCCGGTGGTGTTTTCGGCCCACGGCGTGCCCAGGACCGTGCCCCGGGAAGCCCAGAGGCGCCAGCTGGTCTATATAGACGCCACCTGCCCGCTGGTGTCCAAGGTCCATGTGGAGGCGCAGCGCCACCACCAGGCCGGCCGCCATGTCCTGCTGATCGGCCATCGCGGCCATCCCGAAGTCGTGGGCACGATGGGGCAATTGCCCGAAGGCGCCGTGACCTTGATCGAATCGCGCGACGATGCCTGCGCGTTCACCCCCGATGATCCGGACAGGCTCGCCTTTGTCACCCAGACCACGCTGAGCGTTGACGACACCGCAGACATTGTCACGGCGCTCAAGAGCCGCTTTGCCAATATTGCCACGCCGCACCGCGAAGACATTTGCTATGCCACCACCAACCGCCAGGCGGCGGTGCGCGCCATTGCCCCGCAATGCGATCTGCTGCTGGTCATCGGCGCCCCCAATTCCTCCAATTCCATGCGGCTGGTGGAGGTTGCGCAGCGCAGCGGCGCGGCGCGGGCGCGGCTGATCGAAAGCGCTGATGACGTGCAGGACGGCTGGCTCGCCGGTGTGCGGACCCTGGGGGTTTCCGCCGGGGCCTCGGCCCCTGAAGTGCTGGTCACCGACCTCCTGGCCATGCTGCGCAAACGCTTTGCCGTGACGGTCAAAAGTCTTGCCAGCGCCCGCGAGGATGTGGTGTTCAAACTGCCTGCACTCTTGCGCCCGCC
>JALWUB010000479.1 GCA_026993275.1 Robiginitomaculum sp.
TGTAGGCCAGTTCCAGATCGGCGCTCGCCCCGGCTTCCTGCATGTGGTAGCCGGAAATGGAAATCGGGTTGAAGCGCGGCATGTGCTGCGCCGTCCAGGCAAAGATGTCGGAGACGATGCGCAAGGACGGCTGCGGCGGGTAGATATAGGTGTTGCGCACCATGAATTCCTTGAGGATGTCGTTCTGGATGGTGCCGGTGAGCGCCGCATCCGCCACCCCCTGCTCGCGCGCCGCGGCCACATAAAGCGCCATGACCGGCAGCACCGCTCCATTCATGGTCATGGAGACGGACATCTTGTCCAGCGGAATGCCGTCAAAGAGAATGCGCATGTCGGCCAGGCTGTCGATGGCGACCCCGGCCATGCCGACATCGCCGGCCACGCGCGGATCATCCGAATCATAGCCGCGGTGGGTGGGCAGGTCGAAGGCGATGGAGAGGCCCTTTTGCCCGGCCTCCAGATTGCGCCGGTAAAAGGCGTTGGAATCTTCCGCCGTGGAAAACCCCGAATACTGGCGCACCGTCCACGGCCGCTGCACATACATGGTGGGATAGGGCCCGCGCACAAAAGGCGGCAGGCCCGGCAGGCTGTGCACGAAGTGCAACTCCTTTATGTCCTCCGGCCCGTAGGCAGACTGAAGCGTGATGCCTTCCGGAGTTTGAAAACCGTCCCGCTCTGCGGGCGCGCCCGGCGGCGCGGCGGCATCCAGCGCCAGGGCGGTGAAATCGGGAAATGCGTCCGGCTTGCTCATGACGCGGCCTCTTCAAAATCTGCCGCCAGGCGCAGGGGTGCCAGGGCGGGGTCGGGCTGCCCTTCCGGCAAGGGTCCAATAACCGCACCCTCCAGCGCCGCCGCCATCAGGGCTTCCGGATCGTGCGCTGCCGGAAAGGCCGGACCTTCGGGCACGGGCGGCGGCGGGGCGGGCGCGACGACCGGCTCTGGCGCCTCGCCCTTTTGCCAATAGCGATTGACGCCCACCATGATGCGCGCCCCGCTTTGCATGCCGGCTGCAAGCTGTTCGCGTTCGACCGCCAGGGTCTGCACCAGCCAGTCCCCCGCCGCGGCCAGGCCGCCCAGGCTTTCGATCTTCTGAAACAGCGCCCACGCCTTGTGCGCCAGGTCATCGCTGAGGCGTTCCAGCGCAAAGGCGCCGCCCGCCGGGTCGATGACCCGCCCCGCATGGACCTCCTCGTGCAGGATCACCTGGACATTGCGCGCCAGCCGCCGCGCCCGCGCATCAGTGCCGCCAAAGGCCTCGTCATGGGGGCGCACGGACAGATATTGCGCGCCGCCCGCAACGGCGGCGAAAGCCGCCGTGGTGGTGCGCAGCAAATTGGTCCACGGCGCCAGCCGCGCCATCATGCGGCCCGAGGTGATGGCGTGAATGGGCATGGCCGCGGCGGTGCCGGTGCAGCCGCAGGCGCCCAGAACCGACGCCCAGACCCGGCGCGCGGCCCGCAGTTTGGCAATGCCCAGCCCGGTATCCGCATCCACGGCAAAGGCGAACAGCAGGCGCCGCGCGGCATCCTCCAGCGCCATGCCGTCACGGACAAGCGCCTTCAGATAGCCAAGCCCGCCCGCGGCGGCGAATGCGATTTCCAGCGCTTCACTGCCGCCCGCCTCGTGCACGCTGTTGGCGGTGACGGTGATGGCGCGCAGGCCTGGCGCATGTTCGGCGCACCAGTGCGCCATGGCGAGGGTGCGCGGCAGCGCTTCCTGCAGCCAGGAGGCGCCGAGACCCTTGAACAGGCTCTGGCCGATCGGCGACAGGCCGAGACTGCCTTGCAAGGCGTGCATGTCCACGCCGTTCTGGCGCGCCAGCGCCAGCAGCAGGGCCGCCAGTTCCGTCCCCTGCGGCACCGGGTTGAGCAGCACCGGCGCAATCGCCAGATCAACACCGCGCAGGAGCTGCGCCATGCCGTCAAGAGAGCGCACTGCCGTGCCCTCCTTGCCCGCCGGATCCAGACGCAGCCACAGGGCCGAGCCGCCGCCCTGCAGATCTTCCAGAAGCTGGGCATTGGCGGTTTCGGGAACAATGGCGGCGCAGCCCTGGGCAATATGCCAGGGATGGTGCGCATCGCTGTGCGCCGTTATCCCGCGCACAAACGGAAACTGTCCGGCAATGCCGGCACTGGCCGGATCGTCCGCCGCCGTGCGCAACGGCCCGCGGGCGATGCCGTCGGCGGTGCGCCGCACCAGCGCTTCGTCAAAACCGGCGCCGCGCAGGCCCTTGTCCACAAGCGCCCGCCAGGCCTCCAGGCCGGGGGCCGCAAAGCCCGCCGCCAAACTGCTCTCGTCCGTGCTCATGGGCGCAAGGGACCGCACGGGCGCGGCGGCGTCAAGCCGTGCAATGCAGGAATATTATCCTACAAACAGACGCGTCCCTTATGCTCAAGGCCAAGGAGAAAAGTTCCATGAGCACTGCCCGCCCCGCCCGGCCCTGTCCGCCTCCGCACGGTTTCCGCCTGTCGGCGCGCTCGGCCGAGCGCCTTGCCGGGGTGCATGCAGACCTGGCCATGGTGGTGCACCGGGCCCTGCAGTTGAGCGCGGTGGACTTTGCCGTGCTGGAAGGCCGCCGCAGCAGTGCGCGGCAAAAGCTGCTCTATCAAAGCGGCGCCACGCGCACGCTCAACTCGCGGCACCTCACCGGCCATGCGGTGGACCTGGGCGCCTGGGTTGCGGGCGGCGTGCGCTGGGACTGGCCGCTTTATGAAAGGATCAACCAGGCGA
>JALWUB010000480.1 GCA_026993275.1 Robiginitomaculum sp.
GAAGACGAAAACGGCAACATCATCGGCCACCATCATTCCACCGGCATTGCCCGGCCGGCGTTCTGGGACCGGGCCCGCTATTTCGGGCTGGAACAGGAACTGGCCGCGGCGCTCGACGAGGCGGAGGACTGAGCCATGGACAGCATGACCATGATGGCTGCGCTTCTGGCCTTTGTCAGTGTTGCCGGGCTGGGCTGGGTGTTTGCGGGCGGCAGCAGCAGCGGCCGCAAGGGCACCAAACGGCTCAGGTCCATCAGCCAGGGCACCCAGTTGAAGCGCGGCAAACGCAAAATCGCGGCGCTCGATCAGGCCGCCACCCGCCGCAAGCAGTTGCAGGCCACCCTGAAGGACCTTGACGAGCACCAGAAAGCACAGCGCAAGCGCACCCTGACCCTGAAAGCGCGCATACGCCAGGCCGGGTTTTCCTTCTCGCCGATGGCGTTTCACATCACCACCGCCCTGCTGGGCCTGGCCGTCGCCGCAGCGCTTTTTGTCTCCGGCCAGAAACCGCCGATTGCCCTGGCCTTTGGCTTTGGCGCCGGGCTGGGCCTGCCGCGCTGGGTGCTGGGCTTCTTGCGCAAGCGCCGGATGAAAAAGTTTACTCTCGAGTTTGCCAATGCGCTGGACATTGTCGTGCGCGGCATCAAGACCGGCCTGCCGCTCAATGAATGCCTGAAGATCATTGCCCGCGAAGCCCCGGCGCCGGTCGGGCCGGAATTCAGGCACCTGATCGACGGCATGGCCGTTGGCGTGGACTTGCCGCAGGGCCTGGAAAAAATGTATGAGCGCATGCCGGTGCCCGAACTCAACTTCTTCGCCATCGTGCTGACCATTCAGAAAAAGACCGGCGGCAATCTCGCCGAGGCGCTGGACAATCTCGCCATCGTGCTGCGCTCGCGCAAGATGATGCGCGAGAAGATCGCCGCGCTATCGTCCGAGGCCAAGGCCTCGTCCATGATTATCGGCTCCTTGCCGATTCTGGTGATGGCGATCGTTTATGTCACCACGCCGTCTTACATGAGCCTGATGTTCACCGACAGCCTTGGCCATATCCTGCTGGCCGGCGCAGCCGTCTGGATGGGCATCGGGATATTTGTCATGGTGAAGATGGTGTCCTTCAATTTCTGAGCGGAGGCCAAGGCCCTGGAACACCTGATCGACACGTTGAGCGACCCGGCACTGGCCGTCTCCGGGCTTGCGGCAATTGCCGTGTTCGCCACGGTGATCAGCCTGATCGAGCCGCTTTTTCAAGGCAACAGGTTTGCCGGACGGCTGAAGTCGGTGGCCAACCGGCGCGAACAATTGCGCAAGCAGAGCCGTGATGCGCTGAAAAAGCGCCAGGGCAATCTGCGCGGGCAGTCGAGCGGCTTTGTCACCGATGTGGTCTCGCGCCTGAACCTGCAAAAGCTGCTCGAGGACGACGGCCTGCAAAACAAGCTGATGCAGGCGGGCCTGCGCGGCCAGGGGCCGGTGATGACGTTCTATTTCTTCCGCATGGTCATGCCGATCCTGCTGTTTGCCGCGGGCCTGGTCTATTTTTTTCTGGTCAATGACATGGGCAAGCCGCCCATGGTGCGCTTCGCCATGGCGTTCGGCATCGGCTTTGCCGGTTATTATGCGCCAGGGATCTATCTGTCCAATCTTGCCGCCAAGCGCCGCGATTCCATCATGCGGGCGTTTCCCGATGCGCTCGATCTGCTGCTGATCTGCGTCGAGGCCGGCATGTCCATCGAGGCGGCGTTTCAGAAGGTGGCGGCGGAGGTGGGCACCAATTCCATCGAACTGGCCGAGGAAATGTCGCTGACCACGGCCGAGCTGAGCTATCTGAGCGAGCGCCGCCAGGCCTACGAGAATCTTGCCAAGCGCACCAACCATCCCGGCGTCAAGGCGGTGGCGACATCGCTGATCCAGGCCGAGCGCTATGGCACGCCCCTGAGCGCGTCCTTGCGGGTGATGGCCAAGGAAAACCGCGACATGCGCATGGCCATGGCCGAAAAAAAGGCCGCGGCCCTGCCGGCCAAGCTGACCGTGCCGATGATCGTGTTCTTCCTGCCGGTGCTGTTCGTGGTCATTCTCGGCCCGGCCATCATCAAGTTTCAGCACATGAACTGATCTGGGACGCCGGAGCGGCCCCTGGGCATTGATCTGCAAAGATGAAGATTCAGTCATAAAGGCCTTGTGCCTTTGCACCTGGCGGCGGAATGGCACAAGCTGCGCCGTTAAAGGTCCAGGGCATGTTGCAGACAGGGATGTTGATGATCAAGCGGAAACCCATCCTGGTGCTGGCGGGCGCTATTGTGCTCGCCGCGCTGGCGTTTTTTCTCTTGCGCGGGCGCGGCGAGGCCGCTGGCGGGCAATTCGACATCGAAACCGCGGCGGTCAGCCGCGGCGATGTGGCGCGCATCGTTTCCGCATCGGGCGCGGTGCGGGCGCTGACCACGGTCGAGGTTGGCTCACAGCTGTCCGGCCAGGTGGTCGCGCTCTATGCGGACTACAATTCGCGGGTCAAGAAGGGCCAGTTGATTGCCCGCATCGATCCGCAGACCTTCGCCACCCGGGAACAGCAGGCCGAAGCCGATCTGTTGAGCGCCAATGCCGCGGTGGCGGTGCAAAAGGCCTCCATTGCCAAGGCCAGGGCGACCCTGGCGCAGGCGCAAAAGGATTATGACCGGCAAAAGGCCCTGCTTGCGGAAGACGCCATCAGCCAGGCGCTGTTTGATGCCACCGA
>JALWUB010000481.1 GCA_026993275.1 Robiginitomaculum sp.
GGGACGCGCTGATGTGCCGGCGCTGGCCGGACTGATCGAAAGGGCGCGGGAGCAGGGCCGCCCGGTGCTGTGCCTGACCAGTGTCGCCGGCACCACCGAGGCGGGCGAGATTGACCCGATTGACGGGATTGCAGACATGCTTGACGGCCTCAAGGCGGAGGGCGTGCATATCTGGCACCATGTGGATGCCGCCTATGGCGGGTTTTTCTGCGCCCTGCTGGGCGCGGAGTGCGAAACCGTGCTGGAGCCGCGCCGCTGCAATGCCCTGCGCGCCATTGCCCGGGCGCAATCGGTCACCATCGACCCGCACAAGCTTGGCTATGTGCCCTATTCGTGCGGCGCCTTCATCACCCGCGATGCGCATGCCTACCGGGCCTCGAGCTTTCAGGCCCCCTATATCGACCGCGCCGAAAGCGCCGACAAATGGCGCTGCACCCTGGAGGGGTCGCGCTCGGGCGCGGGCGCCGCGGCGACCTGGCTGACCGGCAAGACCATAGGGTTTGGCCCGCAAAAATTTGGCGCCATCATGGCTGCCGGGATCAGTGCCCGCCAGCACTTTCAGCAAAGCCTGTGCAAGGGCAATGCACTGGTGCGCCCGCTGCTGCCCGCCGATACCAACATTCTGTGCTTTTCGCTGGCCGGGGCCGGGGAGGCGCTGAGCCTGTCAAACCGGCGCACCCTGCAGGCCTATGCAAAAGTTCAGGCCAGCACAGAGTTTGCCGTTTCCAAGACAGTGCTGCACGCGCAAAGCTATGATGCGCTGATCGATGCGCACCTGCGCAGCTATGGCGGCCAGCGCGATCAGGACGAACTGGTGCTGTTGCGCTGTGTGTTCATGAACCCGTTCTGGGCCAATGCAGCCGTGCGCGACGCCCTGACCCCGCAATTCGTGGCCTTGCTGGCGGCATGACCAGCGCTTCGGGCACTGCCCTTCAGGCAGGCGCAAGCAAAGACCCCGGAGAGTCTCCGGGGTCGTGCACTATCGTCTTTGCTGCCCCAAGGGGCAGGCGGCATGAAAGCGTCAGGCCGCCGCCTTGCGGTGGCGCGGCAGGCCATTGATCATGTCGGACCGCACGTCGGTCCGGGCCGAGCGCATGGCCGCGACAAAGCTGGCGCCGACAAGGCTGACTTCGACTTCATAGCCGCGTTCTCGCCAGTATTCCTCGATCTTGGCCTTGATGCGGCGGGCACCCTCATCGGTGCAGTAATCACCAGACATTCTTGATTCTCCTCGTTCACGGGGCAGGCCCCGTCAGTAAACTGTTGCTGTTATAAATTTAACCTATAATGCGCTTTCGTCAAGCGTTTTTCATAAAAACGTCCAAAAAGTCACGATTTTTTGAACAAGTTCATCTTTTCACAGCCCTTTTTCTGTCCAGAAAATATGGCATCCGGGGCCAAACCGGGCCGTGTCTGGCGCATTTTCGGCCGCGCACTGCGATTTATCAGTGATTCCTGCCATATTAGTTTTACAAATAAACCTTATAGGTTATAAGCTAATAATTGGCAAGGGAGGGCCCATGACACAGGTTGGACAAAGAATCCGCCAAGCCCGGATGCGCAAGCGCTGGAGCCAGGCGCGCCTGGCCAAGGCCGCCAATGTCAGCCAGCCGACGGTCGCCAATTGGGAGAATGGCAGCCACAGCCCGCGCGAGGCGGCGCTGGAGCGTCTGAGCGCTGCCTTGCAGGTGCAAAGACTGTGGTTGCTGGAAGGCCAGACCAACGGCCAGGACAATGGCGCAGGCACCGCCGCCGATGCCGGATATTTCTCCACCCCGATCCTGCATGTGCCGGTCTTGCCCTGGCCGCAAGGCGACATCCAGAGCATGTCCCTGGACGCGCCGCCCTTGCGGCATGTGGCGGCGGCGGTTCGGGCGCAATCGCCGTTTGCGCTGGACTGTGATGACCTGGCGGTCAGCCGCGCCTTTCCGGCCACCAGCACGATCATCTTTGACCGTGCCGCCGGGCATTTGCGCGATGGCGGGTTTTACCTGTTTGCCTGGAATGGCGAGGCACTGGTGCGGCGCTGGCGCAGCCAGCCGGACCGCTTTGAACCGGCCGGGGATCCGGGCCGCTATGAAACCATTTTTCCCGACAGCAGCCCGGTCATTCTGGGCCGCGCGGTGATGGCGATACGCTGTCTTGACGGGGGGTGAGCATGGCCAGCCCTGACAACGGGACCCGTTGCACGGCACCGGAGGCGCAAACCTCCCAGGAGGAGCTGGCGCGCGACCGCACGGCGCTGGCCAGCGAACGCACCTATGCGGCCTGGGTGCGCACGGCTCTGGCCTTGCTCGCGGGCGGCCTGGGGATTGCCCGGTTTGTCGATGATGCGGTGCCGCCCATGCTGGTGCGCACGCTTTCGGCCTTGCTGATCTTGCTGGCCATTGCCTCCTTCATCCTGGCGGCATGGCGCTATATGAGCCTGTGCCTGAAGCTGAAATCGCTGGATATCACCCTGATTCCGCATCAGGTGGTGATCGCCATATCGGCGTTTCTGGTGGCCTGTTCGGGCCTGGCCCTGATGGCCGTCTGGGCCATGACCGCGGGGTGAGATTGCCGCCGGGCGCGCCTTGCCCGCAGCGCAGTGCGCGCATACATTCGCCGCTCTTTCAGCCGCCGGGAGATCTTCATGCTTGAACAGATGCGCGCCATGGCCAAGACCCCTGTGGCCACCGCCCTGATTGGCCTGCTCATTGTCAGTTTTGCCGTCTGGGGTATCAGTGGCGTGTTCAAGGGCGGGCAGGGCGATGCCGTTGCCGTTGTCGGGCCGGGCAAGGTCTCGGTGCAGGATTACGCCACGGCCTGGGACCGCGAACTCAATCGCGTCATCCAGCAAAGCCAGGGCAAGGTCACGTCCAGGCAGGCGCGCGAATTCGGCCTGGCGGAACAGTTGCTGCAGCGCATGATCACCACGGCGGCGCTGCGGGCCAAGGCGGCGCAAATGGGCATTGGCATGTCAGACCGGCTGGTGGCCCAGACCATCAGGGGGCTGGAGGCCTTCAGGGACCCGATTTCGGGCAAGTTTGGCGAGGAGCAATACCGCTCTGCCCTGGCCAATGCGCGCTATACGCCGCAGCAATTCGAAAATGACGTGCGCAGCGATCTGTTGCAGGCACAGATTCTGGACCCGGTTTCCGATGGCGTCGTGGCGCCGCGCATGTTTGCGAAAATCGAGCTGATGTTTCAAAACGAGCGGCGCAAGATCATCGAAATCATCCTGCCGGACAGCATGGCCCCGCCCATTGCCGAGCCAACCGAGGCGCAATTGCAGGCATTCCTGAAAGCGCACGAGCAGGTGTTCAGAACGCCAGAGCGCCGCGCCGCGACCCTGGTGACCATTTCCGCCAGGGATCTGGCCTCGGACATCACGGTGCCGGAGGAAAAGATCAAGGAGCTTTACGCGTTCCGCAAGGACAAGTATGCGACGCCGGAAACCCGCAGCTGGGTGCAGATCAGCACGGCTGACGAAGCCAGCGCCAAGGCGGTGGCACAGCGGCTGAAGAATGGCGAAAGCGCCGAGGCCATTGCCAAGGCGCTGGGCCTGACGCCGCCGCTGAAGTTTGACAACACCGATGCCGAGCACACCCCGGACGAAACCATTACCAAGGCCGTGTTTGCTGCCAGGCCGGGAGATACCGGCGCCACCAAGGGGCGTCTGGCCTGGGCCGCCTGGCGGCTGGACAGCGTCACCCCGGCAACCAGCAAGAGCCTTGATGACGTGCGCCAGTCCCTCAAGGACGAATTCATCAAGGAAGAGGCCTCTGACAAGCTCTATGAGCTGGTCGGCAATTTCGAAGACGCCCGCGCCAGCGGAGCAACCATCGAGGAAGCGGCGGAAAGCAGCAAGCTGCTGGCCCTGTCGCTGCCGCCGGTTGACCGTCAGGGCCGCGGCAAGGACGGCAATCCCGTCGAGCCCCTGGCGGGCCAGCCGGAAATCCTGAAAACCCTGTTTGAAACCGATGAAGGCGCGGAATCCGAGATCCTGCAGACCGCAAATGGCGACTTTTACGCCGTGCGCACAGACAGCATAGAGCCGCCAAAGGTGCCGCCTTTGGCGCAAATCCGCGACAAGGTCGCCAAGGTCTGGAAGGCACAGCAAAAGGCCGATGCCATCCGCGCCATAGCCGCCAGGGTTGAAAAGGCGCTCAAGAGCGGCGAGGACGCCAATGCCGTTGCCGCGCGTTTTCCGGGGGCGCGGGTCGAGCTTGCGCTGTTGCAGCGCGGGCAGAGCCCGGCGCCGCTGAGCGGCCGCCATGCCAACCGCCTGTTTGCCGTTGCCAGGGGCGATGTGGTCACGGCACCGGACCAGAGCGGCAGCAATCTGGTGGTCGCCCGCGTGGATGCCATCATGCAGCCCAGGACGTTCCCGCCCGCCTTGATCGAACAGCACCGCGCCGCCATCAGCCAGTCCCTGGCCGGGGACTTGCAGAGCGAGTATCTGCAGGCCCTGCTGAGCCAGTACAAGGTTCGCATCGACCAGCGGCTCAAGGCCCTGGCGCTCGGGGACAATCCCGAAGGGTGAGGCGGTGACGGAAACTGTCAAGCCGGACGCAGGCTTTTGCCGGGCCTATGAAGAGGGGCGCGCGCAAATCGTGACGCGGACACTGGTTGATGACCTGCTGACCCCGGTTGCGGCCATGCTGCGCCTGGGTGCGCAGACGCCCAACCTGCTGCTGATGGAATCGGTGCAGGGCGGAGAGACGCGCGGGCGCTATTCGATGATCGGGCTGGAGCCGGATGCCTTCTGGCGCGTGCGCGATGGCCAGGCCGAATACCGTTTTGGCGATGCACCCTGGCAGAGCACGCCGGAGCCGCCGCTGGACGCCCTGCGCCGCTTTGTGGCGCAGGCGCGCATTGACATGCCGGCCGGGCTTGCACCCATGGCTGCCGGGGTGTTCGGCTATCTTGGCTATGACATGGTGCGCCATGCGGAAAAGCTGGCGCCGCCAGGGCCGGATCCGCTGAACCTGCCGCAGGCGCTGCTGATGCGGCCGACGCTGATGGCAATCTTTGATTCCGTGGCGCAGGAAATCGTGCTGGCGACGCCCGTGCGGCCCAGCGCAGAGATGAGCGCCCGGCAGGCTCATGACGCGGCCATGAAGCGCCTGCACAGCCTTGAGACGCGGCTGATGACGCCGGACACGGAGCCGCCGGTGCGCCAGGGCGCGGGCGGCTTTGCGCCCGTGCAGGCGCACAGCAACACCCCGGCGGAAACCTACCGCGCCATGGTCGAGCGCGTGCGCGCCTATATCCGTGCCGGTGATGTGTTCCAGGTGGTGCCAAGCCAGCGCTTCAGCGCGCCGCTGCCCGCGCCGCCCTTTGCGCTCTACCGCGCCTTGCGGCGGATGAATCCGTCTCCGTTTCTCTATTATCTCAACTTCGAGGATTTCACGATTGCCGGGTCCAGCCCCGAGATTCTGGTGCGGGTGCGTGACCGCCGCGTCACCATCCGGCCGATTGCCGGCACCCGGCCGCGCGGCGCCAATGCGCAGGCCGATGAAGCCCTGCAGAAGGACCTGCTGGCCGACCCCAAGGAGCGCGCCGAGCACTTGATGCTGCTTGACCTGGGCCGCAATGACGCGGCGCGGGTGTGCACGGCCGGCTCGGTGCGCGTCACCGCGCAATTCGACATCGAGCGCTACAGCCATGTCATGCACATGGTGTCCAATGTCGAGGGCGAACTGGCCGCGGACAAGGATGCCATCGACGCGCTCATGGCCGGGTTCCCGGCAGGCACCGTTTCCGGCGCCCCCAAGATTCGCGCCATGCAGATCATTGACGAACTGGAACAGCACAGCCGCGGCATTTACGCCGGGGCCATTGGCTATTTTTCCGCCAATGGTGATCTCGATACCTGCATTGCCCTGCGCACGGCGGTCATCAAGGACGGCATGATGCATGTCCAGGCGGGCGGCGGCGTGGTGCTGGACAGCGATCCGGAAACCGAGCGCATGGAATGCGTGCACAAGGCCAGCGCCCTGTTCCGTGCCGCCGAGCAAAGCTGGCGCTTTGCCGGGACGGCGCGCGGCAAATCCTCAAAGCCGGGCTGAGCGCACCGGGTTCTTGCGCCTGAGCGCCTCGCGGCGCGCCATGGCGGCGGGCAGCGGCACCAGGGCAATGCCGCTTTCGCGCAAATGCCTGAGCCAGGGCGCCAGCGCCTGCATGGTGTGCGGGCGCGGATGGGCGATGACCACCGCCACCCCCTGGCTGCGGGCACGGGTCTCGGCGCGGCGCATTTGCCGCCTGATCGCCGCCGGGTCATTGTCATCATCCAGAAACACATCCCGGCGGATCACCGGCACGCCGGCTTTGGCAATCTCGCGGCCCGCGGCGCTGGCCGGGCTGGTCAGGGAATCGAGAAAGACCAGGTTTCTGCTGGCCAGCACCGGCGCCACTTCGCGCACGCAGGGCGCGCACGCGGTAAAGCGGCTGCCCATGTGATTGTTGATGCCGATGGCGCCCGGCACGCGGGCCAGCGCGGCGGCAAGCCGGGCCTGGTTGCGGGCCGGGTCAAGCGCTTCGAGCAAGGCCCCCGGCCCCGGATTTTCCAGCCCCTTTGGTTCCATCGGCATGTGCAGCAGGACCGCATGGCCGCCCGCTTTCGCCTGCCTGGTCCAGGCGGGGGCATCGTCCTCAAAGGGCAGGATGGCCAGGGTGACCGCGGCGGGCAGCGCCAGGGCGCGTTCGGACCAGTGCCGCGCCGGGCCGATGTCATCAATGACAAGCGCGATCATCGGTGGCGCGGGCAGGGCCCTGGCCGGGCGGGGCGCCGGTCTGGCCGCATCCGGGCGGGCAGGCCTGGCGAAGCTGGCGGGCCATGTGATGGCCGCGGGCGCCTGGACACTTGCCGTGGCCCGTTGCGGCGTCAGCGCGCCGGACAGCATCAGCGCGGCACACCCGGCCAGCACGGCGCCAGCACTTGCCAGCCAGCGCGGCGCGGCCGGTGTCTGCGTGCTGTCTTCGCGCAACAGCAGGCGCACCTGCTGCAGGCGCGCCAGGCGTTGCGCCCGCGAATCTGGTCCAGCGCGGTTCATGCGCCCATCAGGCGCAAATAGGGTTAGCAAAAGGTTATGACCCAGGCTCAGAATGCCCATTGCCGCCAGCGATACGACCGCTTATTAAAAACGGCCAAACGCCGGAAACGTCATTCCATGATCCTGATTATCGACAATTATGACAGCTTTACCTACAACCTCGTGCACTATGTGCGCGAACTTGGCGCGCAGACCGTGGTGCACCGCAATGACGCCCTGAGCGCGGAACAGGCGCTGGCGCTGGGCGCTGAGGGAGTCATTCTGTCGCCGGGCCCCTGCACGCCGGACAAGGCCGGGATCTGCCTGGATCTGATCCGCCAGGCTCCGGCGTCCCTGCCCATATTGGGGGTCTGTCTTGGCCACCAGGCCATTGGCCAGGCCTTTGGCGGCAAGGTGGTGCCCGCCATGCGCATCATGCACGGCAAGACCAGCGCCATCGCGCACGATGGCACCGGCGTTCTGGCAGGCATTCCTTCGGGCTTTACCGCGGCGCGCTATCACAGCCTGGCGCTGGAGCGGGCCAGCCTGCCCGATTGCCTGAAGGTGACGGCGCAAACCGCTGATGGCGAGATCATGGCCATTGCCCATGCCCGCCGCCCGGTGCACGGGGTGCAGTTTCATCCCGAGTCCATCGCCACCGAACACGGCCACCATTTGCTGCGCAATTTCCTTGACCTGTGTCCAGACCAGGCACGTGCCGCATGAGTGCGTTCACCCCGATACTGGAGCACCTGGCCGCGGGCAAGGCGCTGGACGCCGCCATGGCGCGCGATGCGTTTGCGCAGATCATGGATGGCAAGGTGGAGGACGCCCAGATCGGCGCCTTTCTGATGGGGCTGCGCGTGACCGGCGAGACCACCGCGGTAATCACAGAGGGCGCGCTGGCCCTGCGCAGCCGCCTGCATGCGGTACGCGCACCCAAAGGCGCCATTGACACCTGCGGCACGGGCGGCGATGCCAAGGGCACCTATAACATTTCCACCGCCGCGGCGCTGATCGCCGCGGGCGCCGGGGTCTGTGTTGCCAAGCATGGCAACCGGGCGCTGAGTTCGCGCGCGGGCTCCGCCGAGGTGCTCGAGGCGCTGGGTGTGCGCATGCTCACCAGCCCGGCGCATATCGAAACCTGCCTCGAGGGCGCCGGCATCGGCTTCATGTTTGCCCCCGCCTTGCATGTGGCCATGCGCCATGTCGCCCATGCCCGGCGCGCTCTGGGCATCCGCTCGGTGTTCAACCTTGTCGGCCCGCTGTCCAATCCGGCCGGGGTGCGCCATCAACTGCTGGGCGTGTTCGCGCCGCACTGGACCGAGCCGGTGGCGCAGGCGCTGGCGCAACTGGGCGGCACCCGCGCCTGGGTGGTGCATGGCGCTGACGGTCTCGATGAAATCACCACCACCGGCCCGACCCGCATAAGCGCGCTGGAAAACGGCACGGTGCGCACGTTCGAGATCACGCCAGAGGATTTTGGCCTGCCGCGCGCCAGGGAGAGCGATCTGGTGGGGGGCGAACCGGCGGAAAATGCCGCCGCCATCCGGGCGCTGCTGGATGGCAAGCCTGGCCCGTTTCGCGACATTGCCCTCCTGAATGCCGCTGCGGCGGTGCATGTCGCGGGCAAGGCCAAAAGCGTTGCCGAAGGCCTGGCGCTGTGCCGCCAGTCGCTGGACAGCGGCGCCGCGGCGCGGGCGCTGGAGGCGCTGGTGCGGCTTTCCAACGAGGCCGGTGCATGAGCATATTGGCGCGCATTCTGGCCACCAAGGCGGAGGAGATCAGCCGCGGCAAGGCGCAAGTGCCTTATGCGGAGATGCTGGCGCGGGCCCGCGATTGCGCGCCGCCGCGCGGCTTTGTGCAGGCCTTGCTGCACCCGCCGCAGGGCGCCAGCATTGCCCTGATTGCCGAAATCAAGCGCGCCAGCCCGTCAAAGGGCCTGATCCGTGAAGACTTCGACCCGGCCCGGCTCGCCCGCGCCTATGCCGCAGGCGGCGCGGCGGCGCTGTCCGTGCTCACCGACCAGCAGTATTTCCAGGGCGCGGATGCCTATCTGCGCGCGGCCCGCGCGGCCTGCGCCCTGCCGGTCTTGCGCAAGGATTTCATCATTGACCCCTGGCAGGTGGCGCAGGCGCGTGTGCTTGGCGCGGATTGCATCTTGCTGATCATGGCGGCGCTGGAGCAGGCCCAGGCGCAGGACCTGGCCGCCCTGGCCAGGACGCTGGGCATGGATGTGCTGGCCGAAGTGCACAATGATGAAGAACTGGATGCGGCGCTGGTGCTGCAAACCGGGCTGATTGGCGTCAACAATCGCAATCTGGCGCGTTTTGAAACCACCCTTGCGGTCAGTGAGCGCCTGATCCCGCGCCTGCCTGCGGATGTGTGCGCGGTATCTGAAAGCGGCATTGCTCGCCCGGCGGACATTGCCCGCATCAAGGCCGCTGGCGCCCGCGCCGTGCTGGTCGGCGAAAGCCTGATGCGCCAGGACGATGTGGAACAGGCGGTGCGCGCATTGCTTGGCTGTGCGCCATCTTGATGAGCCTTGACAGAGTGGTGCGCCTCTCTGCATGCCGGGTCATGCTTGACCGCGGCGGTGCGGGCTTTACCCTTGCGCGCAAGATGGAGGGGAGGCGGCTATGGGTTTGCTGAAAAAGACGGTGTTGTGGCAGCGCGTGCTGGCCGGCCTTGTGCTGGGCGTGGCCGTTGGCCTGGCGTTTCGCGTGCTGGGCGGCAGCGAAGTCGTTGACGGAGTGCGGGTCTATCCGGGGGCCGAATTCGTCACCATCTGGATCAAGCCGTTTGGCTCGGCCTTCGTTCAACTGATCAAGATGCTGGTGGTGCCGCTGGTGTTCACCACTCTGGTCACCGGCATCACTGCCATGGGGCACCCGTCCAAGCTCGGCAGCATCGGCCTGCGCGCCTTTGGGCTCTATATCCTGACAACCCTGATCGCGGTCACCATCGGCCTCATCTTCGGCAGCATTTTCAAGCCCGGATCCGGCGTCGATTTTACCGATGTCGCCCCCAATGTGCTGGCCGCCAATCCGCCCACCATGACCGAGCGCCTGATTGCCATCATTCCGGCCAACCCGTTTGCGTCGCTCTCCAATGGCGACATGCTGGCGGTGATCTTTTTTGCGCTGCTGCTGGGGGTGGCGATTCTGATGGTCGGCGAAGCGGCGCGGCCGGTGCGCGAGCTGTTCGATTCGGGCGTGCAGATCATGTTCAAGATCACCCACTGGGTGATGGAGCTGGCCCCCATCGGCGTGTTTGCGCTGATCGCCTGGGTCACCGCCACCAAGGGGGTGGAAACCTTCAGTTCGGTGTTCACGCTGGCGCTGGCGCTCTATCTGGGCTGTATCACGCACATCATCCTGACCTATGGCGGCCTGATCAAGCTGGTGCTGCGGCTGCCGCTGGTGCGCTTTTTCCGCGGCATTCTGGACGCGCAGGTGGTGGCGTTTTCCACTTCCACCAGCGCCGGCACCCTGCCGGTGACGATCTCCTGCGTGCAGGACAATCTGGGCATCAAGCCGGTGGTCGCGGGCTCGGTGCTGCCGCTTGGCGCCACCATCAACATGGACGGCACCTCGCTCTATCTGGGCCTGCTGACCCTGTTCGCCGCCAATGCCTTTCACCTGGACGTGTCCATGATGGATTATGTGCTGATCGCCATCACCGCGACGCTGGCCTCCATCGGCACTGCCAGCATTCCCTCGGCGTCGCTCTTCATGCT
>JALWUB010000482.1 GCA_026993275.1 Robiginitomaculum sp.
ATGAGAAAACCCTTGCAGACCTGGGCCTCAAGGAGGCCCGCAAGGTCAACTGGAACTGGACCAATGCGGCGCTTTACGAACAAGCCATCCATGGCAATGAAGGCCATGTGGCCCAGGGCGGGCCGATCGTGGTCGCCACTGGCGCCCACACGGGGCGCGCCGCCAAGGACAAGTTCACCGTGCGCGACGCAACCACGGAAAACACCGTCTGGTGGGATGAAAACAAGGCCATGAGCCCGGCGCATTTCGCCGCGCTCTGGGAAGATTTCAAGGCCTATATGGCGCAAAGGGAACTCTATATCCAGGAGGTGTTTGGCGGTGCCGATCCGGATTACCGCCTGCCGGTCAACATCATTACCGAATATGCCTGGCATTCGCTGTTTGCCCGCCACATGCTGCGCCTGCCCAGCGCCGAAGACCTGGCCGGATTCGCCGGGCAGTTCACGGTCATCAGCATGCCGGGATTTCGCGCTGATCCGGCCCGCCATGGCACCCGCTCGCAAACCGTGATCGCGGTCAATATCACCGAGCGGCTGGTGCTCATCGGTGGCACCGCCTATGCCGGCGAAATCAAGAAATCGGTCTTTACCGTGCTCAATTACCTGCTGCCACCCAAGCATGTCATGCCGATGCACTGTTCGGTCAACACCGCCCGGGACGATGCCAATGACGCGGCCATCTTCTTTGGCCTGTCCGGCACCGGCAAGACCACGCTTTCGGCCGATCCGAACCGCATCCTCATCGGCGATGACGAACATGGCTGGTCGGAAAACGGTCTGTTCAATTTCGAGGGCGGCTGTTACGCCAAGATGATCCGCCTGTCGGCCAGCGCCGAGCCGGAGATTTATGCGACCACCAAAATGTGGGCCACGGTGCTGGAAAACGTGGTCATGGACATGACCAGCCGCACCCTGGATCTTGACGATCCGTCCCTGTCGGAAAACAGCCGCGGTGCCTACCCGCTGACCGCCATTCCCAATGCCAGCCCGACCGGGCGCTGTGGCCAGCCCAAAAACATCATCATGCTGACCGCTGATGCCTTTGGCGTCTTGCCGCCGATTGCGCGCATGACGCCGAGCCAGGCCATGTATCACTTCCTCTCCGGCTACACCGCCAAGGTCGCGGGCACCGAACAGGGCATTACCGAGCCGCAGGCGACGTTTTCAACCTGTTTTGGCGCTCCCTTCATGCCGCGCCACCCGTCCGAGTATGGCAATCTGCTGCGCGATCTCATCGACGAGCACAAGGTTGCCTGCTGGCTGGTCAATACCGGCTGGACCGGCGGCCCTTACGGGATTGGCCAGCGCATGCCGATCAAGGCGACACGGGCGCTGCTGTCCGCCGCGCTCGATGGCTCGCTGAATGCGGCGCAGTTTCGCGTGGATGAAAACTTTGGCGTCGAGGTGCCGGTCTCGGTGCCGGGCGTTGATGACGCCATCCTCGACCCGCGCAGCACCTGGGCCGACAAGGCCGCCTATGATGCGCAAGCGGCCAAACTGCGTGCCATGTTCATCGACAATTTCGCCAAATACGAGGACCATGTGGACCCGGATGTGCTCAAGGCCGGGCCGAAGCGGGGATAGGGTCCGGGGCGCTCTGCCAGTCAACCTGCCAGAGTCACGGGCATTGAAATCGTAACCTTTTGGCGCATACACTGAATGCATGCGTTTTCTGTGCCTGGTCATAACGGTCTGTGCGCTGGCCATGCCGGTGGCGGGTGCGGCCCAGGGTATCTGGAAGCCACAGCCGGGCCAAAGCTGGGACTGGCAGCTTTCGGCGCCCTTTGATTTCACACGCCCTGTCGGCATTCTTGACATTGACCAGCAGGAAACCAGCGCGGCCACCGTGGCCATGCTGCATGCGCAGGGCAAACACGTCATCTGCTATATTGATGTGGGCTCCTGGGAAAGCTGGCGCCCGGACGCCGGTGCGTTTCCCGACAGTATCAAGGGCAAGGCCTATGACGGCTATCCGGGCGAGAAATGGCTCGACATCCGCCGCATTGACCTGCTGGGGCCGATACTGCAGGCCCGTTTTGACGATTGCGCGGCCAAGGGCTTTGACGCGATCGAGCCGGACAATATCGACGGCTTCGAGAACGATACCGGCTTTGCCCTGACCGCTGCAGACCAGCTGGTCTTCAACCGCTGGCTGGCGGCGCAGGCACACGCCCGCGGCCTCTCCATCGGCCTGAAAAACGACAATGGCCAGGTTGCCGAGCTGCTGGATGATTTTGACTGGGCGCTCAGCGAAGATTGCGACGACCAGGGCTGGTGCGCTGATCTCTTGCCCTTCATTGCCGCTGGCAAGGCCGTCTTGCAAACGGAATATACCGACACCGGCGAAAATCTCGGCCGCTTTTGCGCGAAAGCTGGCGCGCGGGGCTTTTCCGGTCTTCTGAAAAAGCGCGCATTGCACGACTGGGCCAGATTTTGCCCGGCCCCGTCCACAATCGCAGCGTCGGTCTTGCCCGCGGCACGCAGTTTCAGCACCAATGCCCCCGTCACGGTCTTTGCCACCATCATCAATGCGGACACCAGCAACACGGCGCAATCCTGTTCGATCGCCCTGCCTGCCGGTTACCCGGCCAGCCTGCTTTATCAGACCACGGATGCGGCCACCAATGCCCTGACAGGAACGCCGGACACGCCCGCAGATCTGGCGCCGGGCGCAGCCCAGAGCTTCCTGGTCAGCATCACGCCTGATGCGGCCATGCC
>JALWUB010000483.1 GCA_026993275.1 Robiginitomaculum sp.
GAACACACGGCGGCTGGAATGGCTGCTGAGCCGGGCCAGCGGCTATTTCGCCGTGACCAATTACATGGGCAGCAAGTTTACCGCTTCCGAAGCCGCTCTGGCGCCGGTGCTGCGGCAATTGCGCCAGCGCGGCATTGATTTTGTCTATGATGGCGAAACCCGGCGCTCCTCCCTGCGCCGGGTCGCCGAAGCCCAGCACCTGCGCTGGACCGTGGCCGACCGCATCATTGATGCCGAACCGTCGCCGGCGGCGATTGACGAGCAATTGCTGAACCTTGAGGCGCTGGCGATCCAGAACGGCACCGCCCTCGGGGTCGGATTTTCCTGGCCGGTGACCATGCGCAGGGTGCAGTCCTGGACCGCAACCCTGGAGCAGAAGGGCTATATGCTGATTCCGGCCTCTGCCGTGGTGCGGGCGCGCAATCCGGCGGTCAATATCGCCACCATCAAGGCGGGCGGGCACAAGCTGGCCGCCAACAAGCGGCATTGACCGCCGCCATGGCCGGGAAGAAGACAAGGAAACTGGACCGGCACCGCCCGAATGCCGGCATGGTGGTGTTCAACCGCGACGGCAAGGTGCTGCTTTGCCGCCGCTGTGGCAGCAGCAATGCGCGCAGCTGGCAGTTTCCGCAAGGCGGCATTGACGCCGGGGAAAAGCCTCTCGCCGCGGCAAAGCGCGAATTGCACGAGGAAACCGGCATCCCCCCGGACAAGGTGAAGAAGATCGGCAAGATCAAGGGCTGGCTGGCCTATGACTTTCCCGATGACGTGCGCCACGCGCCAACCAAGCGCCAGCGCTGGGACGGGCAGAAACAGCGCTGGTTCGCCTTCCGCTTTCTCGGAGAGGACAAGGACATCAATCTGGAGGCGCACCAGCCGCCGGAGTTCGACCGCTGGGAATGGGTCGATCTGAACAAGGCGCCGCAGAAGGTGGTGGCATGGAAACGCCATGTTTACGAGCAGGTGGTCAAGGCGTTTTCGCGTTTTGCCATCAAGCCATGAGCGGCGGCATGGCAGCCGTCTCATTCATGCTCATATTGAGCAACAAGGAATGGCACTGCGCATTGCCAGCCGCCGCGAACCGCTTTACAGAGCAAGGCACAAGGCGGCCCGCCCATGGCATCCTGCATAGTGCATCAGACCGTGTATGTTATCTTTAGCACCAGTTTAGAGAGAGATCATGAACATTCATGAATACCAGGCCAAGGCCATTTTGAAGGAATTTGGCGCGCCGGTGCCGCAAGGCTATCCGGCCTTCAGCGTCGATGAGGCCGTGTGCGCCGCCAAGCAATTGCCCGGGCCGGTCTATGTGGTCAAGGCGCAGATTCATGCGGGCGGGCGCGGCAAGGGCGGCGGCGTCAAGATTGCCAAGAGCATTGACGAGGTGCGTTCATTTGCTGAAGACATGCTGGGCATGACGCTGGTCACGCACCAGACCGGCCCGGCGGGCAAGGAGGTGCGCCGCCTCTATATCGAGGACGGCGCCGACATTGCCGACGAGTTCTATCTCTCCATGCTGGTGGACCGGGAAAGCTCGGAAATTGCCTATGTGGTGTCCACCGAGGGCGGCATGGACATCGAGCAGGTGGCGGCCGGGACGCCGGAGAAGATCGTCAGCTTCTCCATCGATCCGGCCACCGGCTTTTTGCCCCATCACGGCCGCGCCGTGGCCCGGGCGCTGAAGCTCAGGGGCAGCGCCGCCAAGCAGGCAGGCAAGCTTGCCGCCGTGCTCTACAAGGCCTTCACCGCCAAGGACATGAGCCTTCTGGAGATCAACCCGCTGGTGCTCACCGGGGCGGGCGATCTGGTCTGCCTTGATGCCAAGATGGCGTTTGACAACAATGCGCTCTACCGCCACCCGGACATCGAGGACCTGCGCGACGAAACGGAAGAAGACCCCAAGGAGCGCGCGGCCAAGAAGTTCGACCTGTCCTATATCGCGCTGGATGGCGAAATCGGCTGCATGGTCAATGGCGCCGGGCTGGCCATGGCGACCATGGACATCATCAAGCTCTATGGCGGCGAGCCGGCCAACTTTCTCGATGTCGGCGGCGGCGCCACCACCGAAAAGGTCACGGCGGCGTTCAAGATCATCACCTCGGACCCGCATGTGAAGGGCATTCTGGTCAACATTTTTGGCGGCATCATGCGCTGTGACGTCATTGCCGAGGGCGTCATCGCCGCGGTCAATGAGGTTGGCCTCAAGGTGCCCCTCGTGGTGCGCCTGGAAGGCACCAATGTGGAGCGCGGCAAGGAAATCATCGCCGAATCCGGCCTGAACGTGATTTCCGCCGACAATCTCGACGACGCCGCGCAAAAGGTGGTCGCGGCGGTGAAAGAGGCGGCTTGAGCGCGATCATGTCACCTCTGCGCCAACCCGCTCCGTGCCGCCCCGGAATTTTCGTCAGAAAATATCTGGGGTCCGTGCGGCTTTGGGCACGGCGCAATGGATCCCGGATAAAGCGTTCGCTTTTCCGGGATGACACTGGTGGGCACAGAAGCTCAAGGAAATGGGCAATGCGCACCAGAACAAAAGCTCAAACTCATCCATTAAATACCGCATTGATGATCCAATCCACTGTATCACGCCGTGATACATTTTCTCTGTCAGGAGCCATATGAATGTCTGTCCTCGTCGATAAAAACACCAAAGTCATTGTTCAGGGCCTGACCGGCAAGAACGGCACCTTTCACACCGAGCAGGCGCTGGCCTAT